>NZ_JBFTRY010000306.1:0-2729 GCF_056399745.1 Dyella sp. 01N36 | reverse complement strand
CTGCGTGCGCTGCCGCGTCCCATCATCGGCCGGGTCGCCGTGGGCGCATTGCGACTGGACCTGCGTTGCCTGGACGAACAGGACGAGAACGCATTCCTCGAGGCGCTCGCCCAGCTCCCAGCCGCCGCCACGCACGCTCCATGATCGTAGGCACGGCGGGCCACATCGATCACGGCAAGACGGCGCTGGTGCGCGCCCTGACCGGTGTCGAGGGCGATCGCCTGAAGGAAGAGCAGCGCCGCGGCATCACCATCGACCTGGGATTCGCGTTTCTTGCGCTGGACGACAGCAGCATCCTGGGCTTCATCGACGTGCCGGGCCACGAACGTTTCGTGCACACCATGGTGGCGGGTGCGAGCGGCATCGATATCGCGCTGCTGGTGGTTGCAGCCGACGATGGCGTGATGCCGCAGACCCTCGAACACCTGGCCATCCTCGATCTGTTGCAGGTCGAGCGTGGCCTGGTTGCGCTGACCAAGGTCGATCGCGTGACGCCCGGACGCCTTGCCGAGGTGAGTGCACAGATCCATGAGGCGATGGCAGGGACGGTACTGGAAGGCGCCGAGGTATGGCCGGTTTCTTCGATCACGGGTGAGGGTGTCGATGCACTGCGCGATCGACTCGTCGCCGAGGCGCGTGCCCTGGGCGAGCGCGCCAGCGACGGCCGTTTTCGCCTGGCGGTCGACCGCGTTTTCACCTTGCCCGGCATCGGACTGGTGGTGACGGGCACCGTCTTGTCGGGCGTGGTTCGTGTCAAAGACCAGGTGTTGCTCAGCCCCACGGGGCTTGCCGCACGCGTGCGCTCGGTGCACGCACAGAACCGCGACGTGGAGTGCGGGCGTGCAGGCGACCGGTGCGCGCTCAACCTGGTCGGCGAGGACATCGCCAAGGACACGATYCATCGCGGCGACATGGTGGTCGATCCTTTCCTGCACGCGCCCACCGACCGCATCGATGCGCGTCTGCAACTCTTGCCCGGCGAAGCCAGGCCGATCGGCCAATGGTTTCCGGCACGGCTGCATCACGCCGCAGTGGAAGTGGGCGCACGCATCGTCCTGCTCGAAGGGCAGCAGCTCTTGCCTGGCCAGATGGCCGACGTGCAACTGGTGTTGAGCCGTCCGATTGCCGCGGCAGCGTTCGATCGCTTCGTGCTGCGTGACGTATCCGCCCAGCGCACCATGGGTGGCGGACAGTTTTTCGATCTGCGCGCGCCATCGCGGCAACGGCGAACGGCAGCGCGTGAAGCGCAGCGTGAAGCGCAAGCGATCAGCGATCCTCGGCAAGCCTTGGCCAGCCTGCTGGAGGCGCCGCCGTTCGCCTGGGATCTGCTGGCTTTCGCGCGGGATCGCGCACTCTCCGATGCCGTGATGGAAGGCGTCGTAGCGGCGTTGGCACCGATCATCTTCCAGGCAGACGACGAACGCATCGCGATCAGCCAGGCGCATTGGCCGACCTTTGTCGCCAACCTGATCGAGCGGCTGGAAGCGTTTCACGCCAACAACCCGGATGTCCAAGGCATGGGCCGGGAAAAGCTGCGGCTGGCCGTGCAACCGAAATTGCCGCCGTCGGCATTTGCGCTGGCCTTGCAACACGCCGACCTGGCGGGACGCGTGGTCCGTGACGGTGCGTTTGTGCGCCTGGCCAGCCACTCCCTGCAGATGAATCCGGCCAGCGAGGCGATGTGGCAACGCGTGGCGCCGTTTTTGGGCGGCGGCGAGCGCTTTCGTCCGCCGCGCGTTCGCGACATTGCCGGCGTGCTGTCGCGCCCCGAGCAGGAGATTCGGCAGCTGATGCATTTGGCGGCGCGCATGGGCCTGGCCGACGAAGTGGCGCATGACCACTTCTTCCTGCGCGCGACCATGCACGAGATGGTCATGATCGCGGCGGATATTGCTGCGCAATCCAGTGACGGGCGGTTCACCGCGGCGCAGTTTCGCGATCGCCTGGACAATGGTCGTAAAGTCGCCATCCAGATACTAGAATTTCTCGACCGGCAGGGCGTCACGCTCAATCGCGGTAGCATGCGCAGGATGCAGGCGCGCTCCCTCGACTTGTACGGACCCGCCTCGTCGTGATCGCGCGATTAAGGAAGAGCATCGTCTCCGGTGGGGCGTCCGGACTTCAAATCCGGGTGAGGCAGATAAGACTGTCTCGGGTGGGTTCGACTCCCATGCTCTTCCGCCACTCCTGGCGGTCGTCTTAAACCACCTCGATGCCCGGCGTTCCTTCACTCAGCGTGCCGATGATGCTCGCGCAGGGATAACCGGCCGCCTCGATCTGCGCCCGAATCGCTTCGGCCCGCTCGGGCTTGCACGCCACCAGCAGGCCGCCCGAGGTTTGCGGATCGGTCAGCAAGGCGCGGCGCCATGCCGGCAAATCCGCGGGCAGGGTGACGCCGTCGCTGTAGCTGTTCCAGTTGCGGTTGGAAGCGCCGGTGATGTATCCCGCTTCGGCCAGGGCCTGCGCCTGCGTGAAGAACGGAATGCGCGCCTGTTCCAGCCGAATGCGCAGGCCGCTGCCACGCGCCATTTCCAGGCCATGCCCGAGCAAACCGAAGCCGGTGACGTCGGTGATCGCATGCACGTCCTCGTCCTTGCCCAGCTCGCATCCGATACGGTTGAGCAAGGTGGTGGACACCAGCATCTCGGTGTACGCGTCGGCGGGCAGCGCCTGCTTCTTGAAGGCTGCCGAATAGATGCCGACACCGATGCCCTTGGTCAGGATCAGCG
>NZ_JBFTRY010000305.1:0-2732 GCF_056399745.1 Dyella sp. 01N36 | reverse complement strand
GGCCATTTCCTTCAGCGCCTCGACGTACTTGGTGGCGACGAAGTAGTTGAGCGCGTTGACATTGCCGTTGGCGATGGCCTCGGACACCATTGCGGTCGCCTTTGCCTCGGCCTCGGCGGATCGTTCGCGGGCTTCGGCGGCGCGGAATGCGGCTTCTTTTTCGCCTTCGGCGGCCAGGATGACCGACTGCTTTTCACCTTCGGCCTTGAGGATGGCCGCCTGACGGAAGCCCTCAGCGTCGAGAATATTGGCGCGCTTCTCGCGCTCTGCCTTCATCTGGCGGGCCATCGAATCGACCAGGTCGCGCGGAGGCGCGATGTCCTTGATCTCGATGCGGTTCACCTTCACGCCCCACGGATGGGTGGCTTCGTCGACCACTTTCAGGAGCTTGGCATTGATGGCATCGCGCTGGCTGAGCGATTCGTCCAGATCCATCGAACCGAGCACGGTACGGATATTGGTCATGATCAAGGCCRACGCGGCCTGCTCAAGATTGGCCACCTCATAGGCGGCCTTGGAGGCATCCAGCACCTGGTAGAACACCACGCCGTCCACGCGCACGACCGCGTTGTCCTTGGTGATGACGTCCTGCGAGGGCACGTCCAGCACCTGTTCCATCATGTTCATCTTGCGCCCGATGTTGTAGATGAAGGGCGCCAGGAAATGCAGGCCGGGTGAGAGCGTGCGCGTGTAGCGTCCGAAGCGCTCCACTGTCCATTCGTAACCCTGCGGCACGATGCGCACCAGTTTGGCGAGCACGATCACCGCGACCAGGATGATCACCAAAGCAAACAGCTGTCCCATTGCCACATCCCCGTTCCATGAAGGTTGCCCCCGAGTATAGGCGAGCGCGGAGACAAGCGATCAGCGGGTCAACGCGGCCCCAGGGGCAGGAGCAGGCTCACCCGCAGGCCGCCCTCTTCCCGGTTGGCCAGGGCGATGCGGCCGCCATGGGCTTCGGCGATCTCGCGCGCCAGGGCCAGGCCCAGACCCGTGCCCGAGCGCTTGGTGGAATAGAACGGCAGCAGCGCCTGCGCCAGCACGGTTTCGCTCATGCCGGGGCCGCGGTCGGCCACTTCGATGCGCACGTCGCGGCCGATGATCCCGAGCGATAGCGAGACCTCGTCGTCGGCACTGCCCGATTCGTGCGCGTTCTTGACCAGGTTGATCAGCACCTGCTCGATCTGCGCGGCGTCGAACCAGCCCGCTTGTTCGGGAACCGAGCCGCGCAGCTGAAACTTGCAGTGCAGCGACAAGCCGTCGAGGAACGGCTTCCAGTCGATCGCCACCGGCTGGGGTGCGGGCAGCTTGGCGAAGCTGGCGTAGCCTGCGATGAATCCATGCAGATGGCGCGCGCGCTCGCCGATGGTGGCGAACACGCCAGGCAGGCGCGCGGTATCACCGCGACGCGCCAGTTCCGCACCCGAATGCGCCAGCGAGGAAATCGGCGCCAGCGAATTGTTGAGCTCGTGGCTGATCACGCGTATCACGCGCTTCCACGTCGCCACTTCCTGGCGCGACAACTCGCGCGTCATGCGGCGAAACAGTTGCAGCCGATGCGGCCTGCCATGCAGGCGGAAGCTGCGTTGCGAGAGATGGAAGGTCTCTTCGCCGCCGTCCATTTCAACGGTGAGCAGCGCATCCTCGCCGCCTTCCACCGCACGCCGCAGCGCTTCGGGGCTGTCGCTGATCAGCTCGGCAAAGCTCAGGCCATGCAGGGTGCGGCCTTCGTTGAACAGATGGCGCGCGGCGATATTGGCGTAGGTGACACGGTTGCTCGCATCCGTGAGCACCAGCGCCACGGGCGTGTTCTGCACCACGGTATCGAGCAGCAATTCACGCTGGGCGAGGTTCTGCCGTTGTTCGCGCAGGGTCTGGCCCAGCGCGTTGTGCATGCGGATGAGTTCGCCCAGTTCGTCGCGACGCGTGGCGGCGATGGAAAAGCTGAAGTCGCCGTCGCGATAGCTGGCGACGGCGCCTTCGAGCGCACGCAGCAGCTTGGTGATCGGCGACATCACGCGATGGCCCAGCCACAGCGACAGCGGCAGCAGGAACGCGATCGAGACGATGATGCCGCCGTAGAAACCAAAGCGCGCCGGTGCACCCAGGTCAATGCCCAGATCGTGCCGCATCCACACCAGGATCTGCGGCAGCGGCCATTGGGTGACGCCGGCATAGATGAGTGCGCCGGTCAGGCCTGCAAAGCCCAGCAGGATCACCATGCGCGACTCGAGCGAACGCAAACCCAGCCGCATCAAAAGTCTCCTCCGTGAGCCATCCGCATCAGTGGCATCCCGCGCCTGGCCCCATGGGCACGCAGTTGACGTTCGGCCCGTGACCGTTGTTGATGATCACGCGGATCGGCGACTGATCGGGCGGCGACTTGTCCTTGGCGGGGTTGGCGCTGAAGTTGAAGCGTTGCGCATCGTTGGCTGCGCTGCTCAAGGTGTCGCGATAGCCGTCTGCCACCGTGCTCGCCGCGGCGGGCGGCATCGTGGGCAGCGTGAGGTTGGGAGTTTTGGAGGGTGCGCTGCCCTGGGCCCAGGCTGCAGCATTCAGGCAGCACAAGCCGATGACGAGTAGCAGGGTGCGGTGTCGCATGGCGGACTCCTTCTGCACGGTCAACATCATCCTCGGGCTTAGGGCCATGGGCAATCGCCGGGCGGTCTTGCAGCATCTGTGTGAGCGCACCCTGTGCGCGACAGGGGCTCGCGAAAGGCTGTCGCGCACAG
>NZ_JBFTRY010000304.1:0-2800 GCF_056399745.1 Dyella sp. 01N36 | reverse complement strand
CGTCAACTGATCGCGGGCACGGCGCTCACTGGATGGTGCTCGCGTCGACGCGACGCCATACCGAGGTTCCACCAGCACTCTTGTCCAGGGAATCGAGACGCTTTTCGTGCACGGCGATTTCGTCCGTACTGGCACGCAGCACGCGCGGACGACGATCCAGCACCACCGGCGTCAGAGTCACCGTCGTGCCCTGCTCCTGCGCGCCAACGAAGCCCAGATCCRGCACGACCTGGCCCGAGGTCATCGCCAGATAGACGTCCGCCAGCAGCTGGGCGTCGATCAGGCCGCCGTGCAGGTCACGTGCCGAATTGTCCACGCCCAGTCGTTTGCACAGCGCATCGAGGCTGTTGCGCTGCCCGGGATAGCGCTCGCGCGCCATCATCAGCGTATCGAGGATGCTGCTGCGGTCCTCGAGTCGTCCGAACGACGGCCCCAGGCGCGCCAGTTCGGCATTGATGAAGCCCACGTCGAAGGTGGCGTTGTGGATGATCAGCTCGGCGCCATCGATGAAGGCGAGGAATTCCTCCACCACGTCCGCGAAACGCGGCTTGTCGAGCAGGAACTCGTCCTCGATGCCGGTGACCTGCCGCGCGCCTTCGTCGATGGCGCGATCGGGATTGAGATAAGTCTGGTAGTACTTGCCGGTGGGACGACGCTCGATCATCTCCACGCAGGCGATTTCGATCAGGCGATGGCCCTGACGGACTTCAAGACCGGTGGTCTCGGTATCCAGAACGATCTGCCTCATGGCTTGCTCCTGTACTGTTCGGCCTGTTCGCGCGCAGCCACATCCACGCGCTCGTTTTCGACATGGCCGTTATGACCCTTGACCCAATGCCAACGCACCTGATGGATCTGCGTGGCGTTGGACAGGCGCTCCCACAAGTCCTGGTTCTTCACCGGTTTCTTGTCGGCGGTTTTCCAACCGTTCGCGCGCCACTTGGGCACCCATTCCTCGATGCCTTGCATCACGTAGCGCGAGTCGGTGGTCAAGGCGACCTTGCACGGTCGCGTCAACGCCTCGAGCGCCCCGATGGCCGCCATGAGTTCCATGCGATTATTGGTGGTGGCCGGATCACCACCTGAGACCATGCGTTCGGTGCCCTTGGCGCGCAGCAGCGCCGCCCAACCGCCAGGTCCGGGATTGCCGAGGCAGGCGCCATCGGTAAAAGCTTGCACTTCAGTCATTGTCACCATCAATTTGCGAATAGTCAGGATGYCGCATTGCGTCGGGCACCCGGTGCCAGTCCCACGTTGACCGTGGCCGGCAATGTTTTGGGTTTCAGTCGAATCGGCGTCGCCATGCGCCGACGCTTGCGCGCGATAAGCAGATAGCCACCGCCCAGCACATGGGTGGCATCGAGCCCCGCATGACTGCTCGGCCACAGTCGTCCGACGCGCTCGATACGTTCGATATCCAGCTCACGGCGACGCACCCAGCGCTCAAGCAACAAGGGCGAGTGCATGCTGGGCGCATGCCCGCGGGTACGCCACATCATCCAGGGCAGCCACGCGCTGAAAGGATGCAAGCCAGTCAGCGCAAGCACGCCGCCGGGCGCCAGCACGCGCGAGGCCTCTTCCAGCATGTCCTGCGGCGTGGTCGAGACCTCGAGCGCATGGCGCAGCAGTACCAGATGGAAGGCATCGTCGACAAACGGCAGCGGCTCGTCCGCGCGCGCCGTGAGGTCGCCAGCATATTGCCCACCTGCCACGCTGAGCCGCGTCCAGTTGCCCAGCAGCGGCAGCACCGGAGGCCTGTCGTCCGCCGAGACGCTGATCAGCAGCGCGTGGGTGCCGCTGCAGCGTTGCAGCCCGGGCGCCAGCGCCACGCTCTCCTCGGCCAGCAGGTTACGCAACGGGGCACTGCTGTAGATGTCTTGGTCACGCTGAGACATGGGTGGCCGGCCGGTCATATCGATGCGCACAGTGTACCGGCAGCCCGGCGACAACGTGTCCTGGTCGACAGAGATACCAGGGCTGAGGCCGCAAGTCTGAACCTCCCCACCAGCAGTTAACGTCTCACTAACGAGCGAGCCAAATCGGGGCTTTATAGTCGGCCACTCGCGCAAGCCAGGAGGGCCTGCGTCAGTCGATACGAAACCGCGGAGGACCACTCCTTGCACGTCGTACCGTTACCGGCGCTTGCCGATAATTACATTTGGGTGCTGCACGACGACGCCGGCCAGGCCATCGTCGTGGATCCAGGCGATGCCCTGCCGGTCGAGGCGGCGCTCATGCAGCGCGGCCTGAAGCTTTGCACCATCCTGCTGACGCATCATCACCATGATCATATCGGCGGCGTCGATGCGCTGCTTGCGCGGCACGATGTGCCGGTCTATGCACCGCGCGACGAACGCATCACCTGCGCCACGCATCGCGTGAACGACGGCGACGTGGTGACGCTGGCCACACCGTCAGCACGTTTTGAAGTGATCGCCGTACCCGGGCACACCACCACCCATGTCGCCTATACCGGCGAAGGCGTCCTGCTGTGCGGCGACACGCTTTTCAGCATGGGCTGCGGGCGATTGTTCGAGGGTACGCCCGAGCAGATGCTCGCGTCGCTGGATCGATTGGCGGCGCTGCCGGCCAACACGCTGGTGTGTTGCGCCCACGAATACACCGCCGCCAACGCGCGCTTTGCGCAAACCATCGAGCCGCACAACCCCGCACTTGCAGCGCGCCAGCAGGAAGTGGCCGCACTGCGAGCGCACGACCAACCCAGTCTGCCTGTCTTGCTTGCCACGGAGCATGCGACCAACCCCTTCCTCCGCACGGACCACGATGCCGTGATCGCATG
>NZ_JBFTRY010000303.1:0-2801 GCF_056399745.1 Dyella sp. 01N36 | reverse complement strand
GGCTGACACGGGCAATGGTTTCGATAGCCGGACGGCCTTCGAAATACTTGAGCTTGATCTCGAGCACCGGCTTGCCTTCCACGGAGGAGGCCTTGGCGTCGAGGATATAGCCCTCATTCTTGAGAAGGTTGGCGATKGCCACYTTCAGCTTCGACGACGGCATGTTTACGGTCTGCTTGCCCGTGAGCTGGGCATTGCGGATGCGCGTAAACAGATCGGCGATGGGATCAGTCATGCTCATGAAAACATCCTTCAGAGTGCACCGATATCCGAAAAACCGGAAATCAATTCAATTGTGAGCCGGCACAGTGCCGACCTGCGGAACGCAGACCGACGACTATAACAGCTTTTTCCGACTTTGCGAACATCAGCGCATAAATCGCGCCAACGGCGGCAGGCTGATGCCCACCGCCGCATCGAACGCCAACGGGCCGAAACCCGTCAACGCCCTGTTTGGGGTATTACCAGCTGGCCTTGCGCAGGCCAGGCACGTCACCACGCATGGTGGCTTCGCGCAGCTTGTTGCGGCCCAAGCCGAACTTCTGATACACGGCGCGCGGACGGCCGGTCAGAGCACAGCGGGTGCGCTGGCGAGACGGGCTCGCGTCGCGCGGCAGCTTCTGCAGCTTGGTCTGGGCTTCCATCTTCTCGTCATACGAGGCGTTGGGGCTCAGCACGATCGCCTTCAGTTCGGCGCGCTTGGCGGCGTACTTCTTGACGAGCTTGGTCCGCTTGATATCGCGGTTGACCATCGAGGTCTTTGCCATGGATAGATATCTCTCGCGTGTATCAGTTGCGGAACGGGAAGCTGAAGGCTTCCAGCAGCGCTTTGGCTTCGTCGTCCGACTTGGCGGTGGTGGTGATGGAGATATCCATGCCACGCATCGCGTCGACGGCGTCGAAGTCGATTTCCGGGAAGATGATCTGCTCTTTGACGCCGAAGTTGTAGTTACCGCGGCCGTCAAAAGCGCGACCCGACACACCACGGAAGTCGCGCGTACGCGGCAGCGAGATGTTGATCAGGCGATCGAGGAATTCCCACATCTGCGCGCGGCGCAGGGTGACCTTGCAGCCGATCGGCCAGCCGTCGCGGATCTTGAACGAGGCAACCGACACGCGGGCCTTGGTCTGGATCGGCTTCTGGCCGGCGATCTTGGCCATGTCGGCCACGGCGTTTTCGAGCACTTTCTTGTTGCCCGCCGCTTCGCCCACGCCCATGTTCAGCGTGATCTTGGTGATGCGGGGAACCTGCATCACGTTCTGGTAACCAAAGCGCTCGGTGAGCTTCTGGATGACCTGGTCTTTGTAAAAGTTTTCGAGACGCGTCGTCATAGTTAATTCCTTACGCGTCCACGACTTCGCCGGAGGACTTGAACACGCGCACCTTACGCCCATCAGAGAGCGTCTTGGCGCCAACGCGTTCACCCTTGCCCGTGGCGGAGTTGAACAGCTGGACGTTGGAGAGGTGGATCGAAGCCTCACGCTCGACGATGCCACCGGCCTGGTTGGCCTGCGGATTCGGCTTGGTGTGACGCTTGACCAGGTTCACGTTGGAGACGAACACGCGGTCGCCATCAACGCGCAGCACGTCGCCGCGCTGACCCTTGTTTTTGCCGGTGATCACGAGGACCTGATCACCCTTGCGGATACGGTTCATGGTCTAGTCTCCGCTCAGAGCACTTCGGGCGCGAGGGAGACGATCTTCATGAACTTCTCGCTGCGCAGCTCGCGAGTGACCSGCCCGAAGATACGGGTGCCAATCGGCTCGAGCTTGTTGTTGAGGAGGACCGCTGCGTTGCCGTCGAAACGGATCAGCGAGCCATCGGGACGGCGCACACCCTTGGCGGTACGAACCACCACGGCGTTGTACACCTCGCCCTTCTTCACCTTGCCGCGGGGGATGGCATCTTTCACGGTGACCTTGATAACGTCACCGATCGCGGCGTAACGGCGCTTGGAGCCGCCGAGCACCTTGATGCACATCAGTTCGCGAGCACCGCTGTTATCGGCCGCGGATAGCGTGCTTTGCATCTGGATCATGTCTGCACCCTCCCTTAGACGTTAGCGCGCGTGATGATTTCGACCACGCGGTGATGCTTGGTCTTGGACAAGGGACGGCATTCTGCAATGCGGACCAGGTCGCCCTCGTTCGCGCCCAGGTCGTCCTGTGCGTGAAGCTTGGTCGAACGACGGATGATCTTGCCGATCAGCGGATGCTGTTCCTGGCGCTCGATCAGGACCGTCACGGTCTTGTCCATCTTGTTACTGATGACGCGGCCCTCGAGGGTGCGCGTCTGCTTTTGGTTGTCGCTCATATCAGCCGTCCCTTACTTCTTTCCGCCGAGCACGAACTTCGTGCGGGCGATGTCGCGCCGAACGCGGCGCAGCTGGTGCGGCTGATTGAGCTGGCCGGTGCCCTTCTGCATGCGCAGATTGAACTGCTCCTTGCGGAGGTCCAGCAGATGCTTGTTCAGCTCGTCGGCCGACTTGGTGGTCAAATCTTTGATGGCCATATCACATCACCGCCCGGGTCACGAATTGGGTCTGGACCGAGAGCTTGGCGGCGGCCAGGCGGAACGCCTCGCGTGCCGTCGCCTCGTCGATACCCTCGATTTCATAGAGCATGCGGCCCGGCTGGATCGGAGCGACCCAGTATTCGACGCCACCCTTACCGGCACCCATTCGAACTTCGATGGGCTTCTTGGTGATGGGCTTATCCGGGTACACACGGATCCACAGCTTGCCGCCGCGCTTCACAAAACGGGTGATGCAACGACGACCGGCTTCGATCTGACGAGCGG
>NZ_JBFTRY010000302.1:0-2896 GCF_056399745.1 Dyella sp. 01N36 | reverse complement strand
GGCTGTACCATGGCGGGCGTTCCGGGCCGCAGCACGTGATGCTGGGCGCCCTGCCCCTCTGACCAAATCCGAACGAGAGAAAGCTGCCGTGCACGACTACCAGCGCGAATTCATCGAACTCACCCTGCAGCGCGACGTGCTGCGTTTCGGCGACTTCACCCTGAAGTCCGGCCGCCAGAGTCCGTATTTCTTCAATATGGGCCGCATCGATTCGGGCGCGGCGCTGGCCCAGCTGGGCCGCGCCTACGCCGCCGCCGTGGTGAATTCCGGCATCGAAGTGGACATGCTGTTTGGTCCGGCCTACAAGGGCATTGCGCTGGCCGCCGCCACGGCGATCGCCCTGGCCGACCAGCATGCTCGCGACCTGCCCTGGGCGTACAACCGCAAGGAAGCCAAGGATCACGGCGAAGGCGGCGTGCTGGTCGGCGCACCGCTGAAGGGACGCGTGCTGATCGTGGACGACGTGATGACCGCTGGCACCGCCGTGCGCGAATCCTTGGCGCTGATCCGGGCGCAGGGCGCCACGCCGGCGGGCGTGCTGATCGCACTCGACCGCCAGGAGCGCGGGCAGGGCGAGCTCTCCGCCGCGCAGGAAGTCACGGCTGACTACGGCATCCCGGTGATTGCCATCACCAGTCTCGGCGACGTGCTGGCCTATGCGGGCGGCCGCCCGGACCTGGCGGCGGAGCACGCCCGCCTGGTGTCTTATCGCGAGCGCTACGGCGTAAATGCCTGAATGGCGGGTGGTTGGCGAAGCCGGTCACACCGCATGCAGCGGCATCGTGCGAACGTCATGGTGTCACGATGTCGCCCGCTATACTTCCGCCTACAAGGGGGAATTCCATGCGTAAAACAGTTTTCGTCATCGCGTTGCTCGCGCTGACCACCGTCGTCTATGCACAAACCAAGGCGCCCACCTATCGGTATCGATGGAAGGATGCGGCCGGGCTGCCGCACTACAGCGACAGCCTCACCTCCGATGCCATGAAGTTCGGCTACGAGCTGGTGAATGATCGCGGCATCGTCGTGCAGCACGTCGACCGCCAGCTCACCCCGGAGGAGCGCGCCGCCGCCCAAAAGGCTGCCGAAGAGCAGGCCGTGGTGGATCGCGCCGCCGCAGAGCGCAAGCGCAACGACGCGCAGATGCTCGCGGCCTATCCTTCGGAAGCGGAATACAAGGCTTCGCAGCAGCAATATCTGGACAGCATGGACCAGCAGATCGCGACCACGCGGTCCAATCTGCGCAGCCAGGAAAAGGCGCTGACCGATCTGCTGACTCGTGCCGGCGACCTGGAGCGAGCCAAGCAACCGGTCCCTCCCTTCCTGAGCGAGGGCATTACCAAGCAACGCGACGTGGTGGCGCATCAGCGCGATGCGCTGGAGCGTGAGCAGAAGACCCGCGATGCCCAGGYTCAGAAGAACGCGCAGGATCTCGTGCACTACCGCGAACTGAAGGCTGCCGAGGCCAAGGGCCTGTAACGCCCACTTCGGCTTGCGAGAGAGCCCCGGCCATGCCGGGGCTTTTCATTTAGAACGGCAGCTTGAGTGAGGGATCGACCGCCAGCAGCTGCGCGCGGAATATTTTCTTGATGCGTGCGAGTGCGGCCTCGTTGTCTGCATCGAAACGCAGTACGAGAGTTGGCGTGGTATTGGACGCGCGCACCAGACCCCAGCCGTCGGACCAGTCCGCGCGCACACCGTCGATGGTGGTGAGGGTCGCGTCGCCAAACGTCGCCTGCTGGCGGAACGCTTCGATGAAGCGATAGTGGGCGCCCTCGTCCATCTCCACCTTGAGCTCAGGCGTCGACACGCCTTTGGGACAGGTGGCGAACAGTTCCTCCGGCGTGCGCTCTTCCAGATCGCCGGCAAGGATTTCCATCAGGCGCGCGCCGGCATAAATGCCGTCGTCAAAGCCGTACCAGCGCTCCTTGAAGAAGAAGTGGCCGCTCATTTCGCCGGCCAGCTCCGCACCCGTATCGCGCATCTTGGCCTTGATCAGCGAGTGGCCGCTGCGCCACATCATGGGGCTGCCGCCGGCATCCAGGATCACGCCCTTGAGATGGCCGGTGCACTTCACGTCGTAGATGACCGTGGCGCCGGGCTGGCGGGACAGCACGTCGCGCGCAAACAGCATCAGCGTGCGGTCGGGGAAGATGATCTCGCCATCCCTGGTGACCACGCCAAGACGGTCGCCGTCGCCATCAAATGCGATGCCGAGATCCGCGCCGGTCTGCTTCACCGCGAAGATCAGGTCTTCCAGATTGTGCGGGTCGGACGGGTCGGGATGATGATTGGGGAACGTGCCATCGACATCGCAGTAGAGCGGAATGACTTCGCAGCCGATGCCCTCCAGCACCTGCGGCGCCACCGCACCGGCAATGCCGTTGCCGCTGTCGATCACCACCTTGAGGCGACGCTCGGCCTGCACGTCGGAGGTGATGCGGTCGATGTAGTCGGGGATCACATCGACATGGCGCAGATTGCCCTTGCCGCCGCGCTCCAGCTGGTTGCCGACGATGCGCTGGTAGAGATCCTGGATGGCGCCCTCGGACAAGGTCTCGCCGCCCACCACAATCTTGAAGCCGTTGTAGTCGGGCGGGTTATGGCTGCCGGTCACGGCCACGCCACAACCCGTATTGAAGCGGTAGGCGGCGTAGTAAACGACCGGGGTCGGAACGGCGCCCAGCTCGATGACGTCGATGCCCGCTTCGCGCAAGCCGTCGCACAAGGCGCTCGCCAGCTCCGGACCCGACAGGCGACCATCGCGCCCCACCACGATCTCCGGCAGGCCCTTCTCGTGCATGACCGTGCCGATGGCCTGGCCGAGCAGGCGGGCCACTTCCTTGGTCAGCGACTTGCCGACCACGCCGCGCACGTCGTACGCACGGAAGATCAC
>NZ_JBFTRY010000301.1:0-2899 GCF_056399745.1 Dyella sp. 01N36 | reverse complement strand
CCAGGAAACCGGCAAGATGGCCATCGATTTCGGCCACCCGGAAATAGTCCGCGTGGTCGTAGAAATAGCGCAGCTGTGCGGTGTCCAGGGCGAGGATGGTGCGGCCGGCGGCGTTGTTGAGCGCCAGTACGGCATCCAGGTCGTGCTCTCGCACGTCGCGGATGGCAAGGGCCATTCGTTGCTCCGCTGTGTGTGGTTCGAAGAGTAAGACCGTTGGATCGGCCCCGCGTGACGGCGGCATTATGACATGCGCCACGCGGCCGCACATAACACGGCGCACCATGTAAAACCTTTGTAAAGCGCCAACCTTTGTGCCTTCTGGCAGGGGTGGAGCAATGACTTCTCACGCATTGCACCAAGTCTGCGGGTAGCGAATGATGCGCATATGGCCTGGTCAAACATTAATCACATCCGGCTGCTCCGGTACGCTGGTCTGTTCACGTACCTCTGCGTCGCGCTGCCGCTGCTCTCCGGTCCTGGCGGGCTGGCGGAGGTCAGTGCGTGGTGGAGCAACCCGAATATCACGGGCTGGATTCTTTCCTACCTGATCTTCGGCGTGACCTATCTGCTGCTGACCCGGCGCTCGGGCATGACGCGCCAGACCGGCTACCCCTCCATCGTCCAGCTGCTCGGGCTGGTGGTGCTGACCGGTTCGGCGGTGGCCATGGGCTGGTTCAGCCAGAGCGGCCTGTCGGCCATGCTGATGCTGGTGATCGCCGTGGTGCTGCCCTGGCAGCTGCCGGTGGGCGCGGGACTGGCCTGGATGCTGCTGCAGAACCTGATGCTGATCCCGATCATCGCCAGTTACATGGGCTGGACCATCGTCACGGCGTTCCTGCAGGTGTGCATGTACCTGGGCATCTCGGCCCTGGTGTTCTTCACCTCGATGATCGCCAGCCTGCAGGCCGAAGAGCGCGAAGTGCAGCGGCGCCTCAATTCCGAGCTGCGCGCCACCCGCGCCTTGCTGGCCGAGTCCACCCGCATCGCCGAGCGCATGCGCATTGCGCGCGACCTCCACGACCTGGTCGGCCATCACCTGACGGCGCTCAGCCTCAATCTGGAAGTGGCCAGCCACCTGGTCAACGCGCAGGCCGCCGAACATGTGCAGAAAGCGCAGGTGACCGCCAAGCATCTGCTGTCGGACGTGCGCGAAGTGGTTAGCGAGCTGCGCCAGGACGACGCGATCGACCTCACCGTCGCCTTGCGCAGCCTGACCGAGGGCGTGCCAGGCCTGAACGTCCACATGGAAACGCCGCCGCGCTTCAGCGTGGAGGATCCCCGTCGCGCCCAGGTGCTGCTGCGTTGTGCCCAGGAAATCATCACCAATACCGCGCGCCATGCCGGCGCGCGCAACCTGTGGCTACGCTTTGATTACGTCAACGCCAACCTGCTGGAGCTCTACGCGCGCGACGATGGCCGCGGCGCGACCAACTTCCGCCCGGGCAATGGCTTGTCGGGCATGCGCGAGCGACTGGTCGAATTCGAGGGCAGTGTGATGGTCGATCCGGCGCTGCTGCAGGGTTTTGCGCTTACCGTGCGCCTGCCGCTGGGCGAGCTGCCGGAACTCGCGCACACCCCGTCACGGTTCGAGCCACCCGCGCTGGGCATGCTGTAGCCTTGCTGGGTTGTCGTGTAAAAATGTGCTGCTTGGATAGCCGCATCGTTTTCTCCGTTGGCCGCGGGCATCGCACGCCGGCCACCTACGTTTCGAGGATCCGCGATGATTTCCGTCTGTCTCGTTGACGACCAGAACCTGGTACGCCAGGGTGTCCGATCACTGCTGGACCTGGCCGAGGACATCCGCGTGGTGGCCGAATGCGCCGATGGCGCCCAGGCCGTGCAGGACATCCCGCGGATCCGGCCCGACGTGGTGCTGCTGGACCTGCGCATGCCCAACATGAGCGGGCTCGAAGTGCTGCAGGCGCTGTCCGCCCGCAATGAATTGCCGCCCACCATCATCCTCACCACCTTTGATGACGATCAGCTCGTGCTGCAAGGCCTCAAGGCCGGCGCCCGCGGCTATCTGCTCAAGGACGTCTCGCTGGAACAACTGGTGGAGGCCGTGCGCACCGTGGCTGCCGGCGGTTCGCTGGTGGCGCCCATGGTCACCCAGCGCCTGCTGGCCGGCGTCGGCCGCATGCAGAACCAGTTCACCAGCCTGGAACAGCCCGACCCGCTGACCGAGCGCGAGACGGAAATCCTGCGCCTGCTGTCGGGCGGCTACAGCAACAAGGAGATCGCCAACTCCTTGAAAGTGGCGGAGGGAACGGTGAAAAACCACGTTTCCAACATTCTTTCCAAGCTGGGCGTGCGCGACCGCACGCGTGCGGTGCTCAAGGCGCTGGAGCTCGGCATCGTCTGAGAGCCTGTTTGCGATCTTCACCTAGCGGAGGTCGCAAACCGGCTCTGAATCCTTGCGGAGCCTTGCCGGACGCCATTCGCAGGCGTCTGGAAGCCCCGTGTCAGGCAGTCTTTACGGCTGGACGCCGGAGCAAGTAGTATCGGAAACTTCGGCGCTGGCCGACCCCCGTTCAGGCAGTGATTCTTCGGGAATCTCCCGTGGCGGGCCGGTCTCCGGCGGCTGCCCTTGTGCCGTGTACCAGAAGAGACGTGCGGAGAATCCTGGAATGATGCGTGTTCTTGAGTTTATTGTTGCCCTAATCATCGTCATCGTCGTGGCGGTGGTCGTGGGCGTGGTGATGCCTGGCAGCGGCCATGTCGAACGGTCGTTGGTCGTTGGCAAGGACATGCGTCAGGTCTACGACGTGCTCAACAATTTCCGCCGCTTCCCGGAGTATTCCGTGCAGCGCGAGTACGACCGCAATATCAAGTTTGATTTCTCGGGCAAGGCTTATGGCCCGGGCGCCGAAATCAGCTGGGCCAGCGATGACGGCAAGGT
>NZ_JBFTRY010000300.1:0-2935 GCF_056399745.1 Dyella sp. 01N36 | reverse complement strand
CTCCCAAAACCCTGCGGAGCGGTGCGCTCTGACTTGGTGCACCGGACCGTCGAAGCAACTCTCCGAGGAGAATTAGCGCTTCGAGAACTGGGTAGCGCGGCGGGCCTTATGCAGACCGACCTTCTTGCGCTCGACCTCGCGGGCGTCGCGGGTCACGAAGCCAGCCTTGCGGAGCTGGGACTTCAGGCTTTCGTCGTACTCGATCAGGGCGCGAGCGATACCGAGACGGATCGCACCGGCCTGGCCGGTGATGCCGCCGCCGGCGACGGTCACGTTGACGTCAAACTTGTCGGTCGCTTCGATCAGCTCAAGCGGCTGACGCACGATCATGCGCGAGGTTTCACGACCGAAGAACTGGTCGAGAGTCTTGCCGTTAACCGTGATCGCGCCACTGCCCTTGCGCAGGAACACGCGAGCGGCGGAGGTCTTGCGGCGGCCGGTGCCGTAGTTCTGCTGGATCGCCATAATGATTCCTTAGAGTTCCAGCGCCTGCGGCTGCTGAGCGGTATGCGGATGTTCGGCGCCGCCGTACACCTTGAGCTTGCGGTACATCGCGCGGCCGAGCGGATTCTTCGGCAGCATGCCCTTGACGGCGATTTCGATGACGCGCTCCGGATGCGTGGCGAGCAGGTCCTTCAGACTCATGGTCTTGAGGTTGCCGACGTAACCGGTGAAACGGTGGTACATCTTGTCGTCCAGCTTGGCACCCGTGACGGCCACCTTCTCAGCGTTGACCACGACGATGTAATCGCCSGTGTCGACGTGCGGRGTRAATTCCGGCTTGTGCTTGCCRCGCAGWCGGCGGGCGATCTCGGTCGACAGACGACCGAGCGTCTTGTCCGTGGCGTCAATCACGAACCAATCGCGCTTGACGCTTTCCGGCTTGGCGCTGAACGTTTTCATTTCAGAATACCTAGTCTGCCGCCTCTAGGGCGGTTCACATAATCGGTGGAACAAAGGCGCGAGATGATAACGGAGTTTTCATCAATCGCGCAAGCCCACCGACCGGTGGGATGCGAGCTGGCAATGATAGCATGACGACCATGGCGCTTGAAAAGCCCCCACACACTCGAAAACAGAAGATCGCCTCTCTTGCCGACCAGTGCGTGCAGTGCGGCCTGTGCCTTCCCACCTGTCCCACCTACGGCCTGGACGGCAATGAAGCGGAGTCTCCGCGCGGCCGTATCGCCATTGCCGCCGCGCTGGCGCGGGGCGACGCGGAGCCCACGGACGCCCTGCGCATCCATCTGGATCACTGCCTGGGGTGTCTCAATTGCCAGCGCGTCTGCCCGGCCAACGTCAAGTACGACGAACTGCTGGTGGAGACCCGGGCGCTGATTGGCCCGTCGCCGCGACGCCCCAAGCAGCTGCTGGCGATGCTCAAACAACCCAGCCTGTTGAGACTGGCGGCCCGCGTGGGCGGCTCGACCGGCCTGGCGCACTGGAAGCAGCGACTCGCCGACCGCCTGCCAGCCGCATCGGCATGGCGCGCCGCGCTGGAAACCTGGTCGGACGCGGACGCGGAGCATGCGCCCGCCCCGCCAGCACCCAAAAACCAGGACGCCGACCAGCCCGCCGTCGCCCTCTTTCCCGGCTGCGTGGCCAGCGTTGAAGACGAAGCGGCCGAACGCGCCACCATCACCCTGCTCCAGGCGGCGGGCTACCGCGTGGAACGATTGCCCGCCTTCTGTTGTGGCGCCATGGACCTGCATGGCGGCGACATGGACACCGCCGATCGCCTGGCCGAACGCGTGCGCGACAGCTGGCAACGCTCCGGCGCGACCCAACTGGTCAGCGTGACGCCCGGCTGCCTGGGCACCCTGCGCCGCGCCCTGCCCGATGTCGCGGTGAGCGACCCGGTCACGCTGTTGGCGGAGCGTCGGGATCGCCTCGTCTTCCGTCCGCTGCAGCGCCGCGTCGCCGTGCATTTCCCCTGCACGCAGATCAATGTCGCCCGCAGCGAATCGGCCCTGCAGGATCTGCTGCGGCAGGTGCCCTCGCTCGATCTCGCGGTGGTGCCGCGTCCACCACATTGTTGTGGCGCGGCTGGTTCGCACATGCTGGAGTTTCCCGAACGCGCGGCACGGTTGCGCGAGGGCGTGCTTGGACAAATTGCCAGCTTGGCACCCCAGCAGCTGTTGTCGTCCAATATCGGTTGTCGCCTGCACCTGGCTGCGGGCATGGATAAGCAAGGCGAGCACTGGCCGACCATGCATCCGCTGACCCTGCTCGCGCAGCAACTGGAGATTTCGCCATGAACGCACGCACACTCTCCCCGCTCGACCGCCTGCTGTCCGGCATCGAACGCGCGCTGGAAACCGTGTCCGGCGCACCGGAAGCGGCCCGCCCCTCGCCCGCCGATGCTTTCGATGAAGCGGATATGGACGATGCCGAACGCCGCCACGCCGCGGGCCTGATGCGCATCAACCACACCGGCGAAGTCTGCGCCCAGGCGCTGTATGACGGACAGGCCGCCCTGGCCCGCAACGACGACATCCGCGAACACCTCCAGCACGCGGCCGCCGAAGAAACCGATCACCTGGCCTGGTGCGCCGACCGCCTGAAAGAACTCGACAGCCGCCCCAGCCTGTTCAATCCACTGTGGTACGCCGGCAGCTACGCCATTGGCGCGATCGCGGCACTGGCCGGTGATCCGGTGAGCCTGGGTTTCGTGGTGGAGACGGAGCGGCAGGTGGAGGCGCACCTCGAAGAGCATCTCGACAAGCTGCCTGCCCAGGACGAGCGCTCGCGCGCCGTGTTGTCGCAGATGCAGGCCGATGAGATCCGTCATGCACACAACGCACGCGAGCGCGGCGGCATCGACTTGCCGTTTCCGATACCGGGCGTGATGCATTTGACGTCGATGGTGATGAAGGCGGTGGCGTACCGCGTCTGAACACCGGCTCTTTGTGGGAGCGCACCCGGTGCGCGACAG
>NZ_JBFTRY010000299.1:0-3062 GCF_056399745.1 Dyella sp. 01N36 | reverse complement strand
GCACGAGGCAGGCTCTCATTGGCGACGCTCATCCCCTCCCGCAACAGCAGCCTGCCGCAGATGACCAGCGGCGAGAAGCGCTTCTCCGAGCGCCTGGAGCAGAAGCTCGAGGACGACTACCTGCTGTGGTACGACGTGGCGATCGGCCCCAGGCAGCGCCGCCCCGATTTCATCGTGTTCCATCCGCGCCGCGGCCTGCTGGTGCTCGAAGTGAAGGACTGGAAGCCGGGCACCATCCAGCAGGCCGACCGCACCCTGTTCACACTGATCACCGGCAGCAGCAGCGTGAAGGAACACAACCCGCTGATGCAGGCGCGCGACGGCGCCAACGAAATCTACAAAGTGCTGGCGCAGGACCCGGCGCTGCGCCATCCGCCCGGCCACACCTACGAGGGCAAGTTGCTGATGCCGTGGGGCTACGGCGTGGTGCTGGCCAATATCAGCCGCAAGCAGTTCGAGGCCGGACAGCTCGAAGCGGTGATCCCCGCCCATCTGGTGATCTGCCAGGACGAGATGTACGAATCGGTGGAGTCCGAAGCGTTCCAGGAACGCCTGTGGGCGATGTTTCCGCAGGTCTTCCCCACCGCGCTCACGCTGCCGCAGATCGATCGCGTGCGCTGGCATCTGTTTCCGGAAATCCGCGTGGAGCCCGGCGAGGGCCAGTTCGGCCTGTTCGCCTCCGCCAGCAGCAGCTCGACCAAGCTGGCGATTCCGGATCTGATCAAGGTGATGGACGCGCAGCAGGAGCTGCTGGCCCGCTCGCTGGGCGACGAGCACCGCATCATTCACGGCGTGGCCGGCTCGGGCAAGACCATGATCCTGGGCTTTCGCGCGATGGAACTGGCGCGTGCGCTGTCCAAGCCGATCCTGGTGCTGTGCTACAACAAAACGCTGGCCGAGCGCCTTGAACAACTGATGGGCGAACGCGGCCTCAGCGACAAGGTGCAGGTGTACAACTTCCACAAGTGGTGCCGCAGCATGCTGACGGCCTACCACGTGCCCCTGCCCGAAGACGGCCCGCATTTCGCCGAAGCGTTGCCGCCGGCCGTCATCGCGGGCGTGGACAGCGGRCAGATTCCGCGCTTCCAGTACGGCGCGGTGCTGATCGACGAAGGCCATGATTTCGAGCCCGAGTGGTACAAGCTCATCGTGCAGATGATCGATCCCAACACCAACTCGCTGCTGGTGTTGTACGACGACGCGCAGAACATCTACGGCCAGGCCAATCGCAAGAAGCTCAGCTGGAAAAGCCTGGGCGTGCAGGCACAGGGCCGCACCACCATCCTCAAGCTCAACTACCGCAACACGCTGGAAATCCTCTCGGTGGCGCGCGGCTTCGCCAACGAACTGCTGCTGGGCCGCAGCGACGATGACGACGGCGTGCCGCTGATCGCACCGGAAAGCGCCGGGCGTCGCGGTGCCCTGCCCGAGCTGATCCGCGTGGAGCGCCAGGAGGATCAGCTGCCGGCGATCATCCAGCGGCTGCGCGATGAGCTGGGTGCGGGTCGCCCGCTGTCGGACATGGCGGTGATCTTCCGCAACAGCTGGGAAGGCGAAAAGCTGCAGGAAGCGCTGCAGCGTGCCGGTATTGCCAGCCAGCTCGCCGAGGGCAATGGCAAGAGCTCGCTGTTCGTGGTGGACGACACCGTGAAGCTGGTGACCATGCATTCCAGCAAGGGCCTGGAATTTCCCTTGGTGATCATCCCCGGCCTGGGCTCGCTGCCCAAACCCGGCAAAAACGAGGCGGAAGAGGCACGCCTGCTCTACGTGGCGATGACGCGTGCGACCGAGCAACTGGTGCTGATTCACCACGAGGATTCGATCTTCAGCCAGCGCATCCGCAACTCCATCAACGACGTGCAACAGCAGCTGGCGAGCGCCTGAAGCGGCCCGCCCTCTTCCACGGGGGCGTGTGCGGGCCGATACTCGGGCAAACCGCTGCCGATGTGATGTCCATGCGCGATCTGTTCGACGAATCCGTTCTGGCACCGCAACCCCTCGAGGTTGCGCTGACCCTGCCCGCGCGCTTCTACACCGACCCGCGCATGCTGGCGCTGGATGCACGCGCCATCTTTGCGCGCAGCTGGCAGCTGGTCTGCCACCGCTCGCAGGTGCCCGAAGTGGGCGATCACGTGGTGACCGAGATTGCCGGCCTGCCGTTGATCGTGGTGCGCGGCGAAGACGGCGTGATCCGCGCCTTCCACAACGTCTGCCGCCATCGGGCAGGACCGATCGCCAGTTGCGATGGCAAGGGCGCGAAGGCGCTGCGTTGCCGTTATCACGGCTGGACCTACGGGCTCGACGGCGTGCTGCGCGGCGCGCCGGAGATGGGCCGCACGCAGGACTTCAATCCCTCCGATATCCGCCTGCCTGAAGTGCGGGTGCAGGTATGGCAGGGCCTGGTGTTTGTCGCCCTTGGCGAGGCGCCGCCGTTTGCGGAGCTGGTCGCCGGCATCGACGAACGCCTGGGGCCGGCGCGTTCGCTGGAAGACTACGTGTTTCATCACCGCGCCAGCTACGAGGTGGCGTGCAATTGGAAGGTCTACGTGGACAACTACCTCGAGGGCTACCACGTGCCGCACATCCATCCCGGCCTCAACAGCCTGCTCGACTATCGCAGCTACATCACCGAAACGGCGCCGTGGTATTCGTTCCAGTACAGCCCGCTGGAAAGCGCCGGCGACCTGTACKGCAGCGGCGAAGCGCTGTATTACTTCATTCATCCCAACACCATGCTCAACATCCTGCCTTCGCGTTTGCAGACCAATCGCGTATTGCCGCTGGGCGTGGATCGCTGCCGGGTGGAATTTGATTTCTACTATCCAGCCGATGACAGCGATGCCGCGCATGCGCGTCGCGCACGCGATGTGGAGTTCAGCGACGAAGTGCAGGATGAGGACGTGACCATTTGCGAGGACGTGCAGCGCGGCCTGGCGTCGGGCTCGTACGAAGCGGGCCGGCTCAATCCGCTGAGAGAGAATGCCGTGCATCACTTCCACGAGATGGTGCGACGCGCGTATCGCGAATCGCTCGTCCAAGCCTGAACACCATGCTCGCCGCAC
>NZ_JBFTRY010000298.1:0-3725 GCF_056399745.1 Dyella sp. 01N36 | reverse complement strand
GCTCCTTCACCGAATGCTGGGTCGGCTTGGTTTTGATCTCGCCGGCGGCCTTGATGTAGGGCACCAGGGTCAGGTGCATGAACATCACCTTTTCCGGGCCGTGCTCGATGCGCAGCTGGCGGATCGCCTCCAGGAACGGCAGCGACTCGATATCGCCCACGGTGCCGCCGATCTCGACCATCGCCACGTCGTAGCCGCGGGTGGCCTCATGGATGCAGTGCTTGATCTCGTCGGTGATATGCGGAATCACCTGCACGGTGGCGCCCAGATAGTCGCCCCGGCGCTCCTTGCGGATCACCGATTCGTAGATCTTGCCGGTGGTGATGGAGTTCTTGCCCGTCAGGCGCGTATTGACGAAGCGCTCGTAGTGACCCAGGTCCAGGTCGGTCTCGGCACCGTCGTCGGTCACGTAGACCTCGCCGTGCTGGAAGGGGCTCATGGTGCCGGGATCCACATTGATATAGGGATCGAGCTTCATCATGGTGACCGAGAGGCCACGCGCTTCCAGGATGGAAGCCAGCGACGCCGCGGCGATGCCCTTGCCAAGAGAGGACACCACACCGCCGGTGACGAAAATCAGGGGGGTCATGGGATGCAGCCGTGCTGGAAATCGGCATTTTAGAGGAAGAACGGTTCTACCGCGAGGGTTTGCCGCTACTGGATTCCGGCCTGCGCCGGAATGACGGGCTAAAAACAACAAAGGCGCCCGAGGGCGCCTTGGTCGTCACGCAGCAGCCCCGGCTTACTCCACCGGCACCATCTGCGACGTCGGGTGCATCATGTTCACATTCATGTTGTGCAGCACCCACAGCGAGCCGATCACCACGATGGCCAGGATCAGCAAGGTGAACAGCATGATGGCGAGGTTGCCGCGCTGCGAGGGCGAGGTGCCCATGTGCAGGAAGTAGACCAGCTGCACGATCAGCTGGGCCACGCCGAACACGATGATGCCGGGCATCATCAGGTCGTGCGGGACCTTGCCGCTCATGACTACGCCGAACGAGGCCAGGGTCAGCACCACCGACAGCACGAAGCCGATCAGGTAGGACTTGGTGCTGCCGTGGGCGGCGTCGTGATGGGCCGCGTCGTGGGGGGAATGATTGGCGGACATCAGATGGCCCCCCGCAGGTAGACAAAGGTGAAGACGCAGATCCAGACGATGTCCAGGAAATGCCAGAACAGGCTCAGGCAGGACAGACGGCGAYGGGTCGCGTCGGTCAGGCCGTAGCGGCGCATCTGGTCCATCATCACCACCAGCCAGATCAGGCCGCAGGTCACGTGCAGACCGTGGGTGCCGACCAGGGTGAAGTAGCTGGACAGGAACGCACTGCGGCTCGGACCGGCGCCGTCGGCGATCAGCTTGGCGAACTCATGCACTTCCATGCCGATGAAGCCGGCACCAAACACGAAGGTCACCGCCAGCCACGCCAGCAGCTGGTTCTTCTTGCCGGCGTGCATGGCGAGCATGGCCATGCCGAAGGTGACCGACGAGATCAGCAGCAGCATGGTCTCGCCGAGCACGTACGGCAGTTCGAACAGCTCCTTGCCGCTGGGGCCGCCGGCGGTGGCGTTGCCCAGCACGGCGAAGGTCGCGAACAGGCCCGAGAAGATCAGGCAGTCGCTCATCAGATAGATCCAGAACCCCAGCAGGGTCTTGGATCCATCGTCGTGGTGATGGGCATCTCCCCCGTGGGAGATGCCGTCGAGCGCGCCGTGGGCGGCGCTTACTGCAGGACTGCTCATGACTTACGCCACCTTCTGACGCTGCGGCGCCGCCACCGGAGCCACCTGCGTGGTCTGGAACTGCTTGAGCTGGGCGTGACGCGAACGCTCGATGCGCTCCACTTCGGCCGCCGGCACCCAGTAATCGACGTCGCGGTCGTAGGCGCGCACGATGAAGGACGCAATCATGCCGAGCAGGCCGATCGCCGCCATCCACCAGATGTGCCACACCAGGGCAAAACCCAGGACCGTACCGAACGCGCCCATGACCACACCGACGCCGGTGTTGCGGGGCATGTGAATGTCTTCGTACTTGGCAGGTTGCACGTAGGCGACTCCGTTTTGTTTGTCTTCCCAGAACTGGTCCAGTTCACGGACCTGGGGGAGCGTTGCAAAGTTGTAGAACGGTGCGGGCGAGCTGATCGACCATTCCAGGGTGCGGCCACCCCACGGGTCGCCGCTGGGATCGGTGAGCTTCTTGCGGTCGCGCACGCTGACGTAGAACTGCACCAGGATGCAGAAAATGCCGGCCGCGATGATCGCCGCGCCGATGGCGGCGACGATCAGGTAAGGCTGCCAATCGGGGTTCGCATAGTGGTTCATGCGACGCGTCATGCCCTTGAGGCCGAGGATGTACAGCGGCACGAAGGCCACGTAGAAACCGACCAGCCAGCACCAGAACGACGCCTTGCCCCAGGCCTCGTTCAAGCGGAAGCCAAACGCCTTGGGAAACCAGTAGTTGATCGCCGCCAGGCAGCCGAACACCACGCCGCCGATGATCACGTTATGGAAGTGCGCGATCAGGAACACGCTGTTGTGCAGGACGAAGTCCGCACCCGGCACCGCCATCAGCACGCCGGTGACGCCGCCCACCACGAAGGTAACCATGAAGCCGATCGTCCACAGCATCGGCACGGTCATTTCGACGCGGCCGCGGTACATGGTGAACAACCAGTTGAACAGCTTCGCGCCGGTAGGCACCGAGATGATCATCGTCATGATGCCGAAGAAGGCATTGACGTTGGCACCCGAACCCATGGTGAAGAAGTGGTGCAGCCACACCAGGAACGACAGCACGCCGATCGCCGAGGTGGCGTACACCATCGACTTGTAACCGAACAGCGGCTTCTTGGAGAACGTGGCGACGATTTCCGAGTACGCGCCAAAGCACGGCAGCACCAGGATGTAGACCTCGGGGTGGCCCCAGATCCAGATCAGGTTCACGTACATCATGGCGTTGCCGCCAAGATCGTTGGTGAAGAAGTGCATGCCGAGATAACGATCCGCCGTGAGCAGCGCCAGCGTCACCGTGAGGATCGGGAACGCGGCCACGATCAGGATGTTGGTGACCAGCGCCGTCCAGGTGAACACCGGCATCTTCATCAGCGTCATGCCGGGCGTGCGCATCTTCATGATGGTCACGATGAAGTTGATGCCGCTCAGCGTGGTGCCCAGGCCGGATAACTGCAGTGCCCAGATGTAGTAATCGACGCCAACCGTTGGACTGTAATCAAGCCCCGACAGCGGCGGATACGCCAGCCAGCCGGTCGCGGCGAAGTCGCCGACGAACAGCGACACCATCACCAGGAACACGCCCGACAGGAACAGCCAGAAGCTSAGCGWGTTGAGGAACGGRWAMGCCACGTCGCGCGCGCCGATCTGCAGCGGCACSACCAKGTTCATCAGGCCSGTSATCAGCGGCATCGCCACGAAGAAGATCATGATCACGCCRTGGGCGGTGAASAYCTGRTCGWAGTGRTGYGGMGGCAGGTARCCGGCCGMATCGGCCGCAGCCGTCGCCTGCTGCAAACGCATCATCAGCGCATCGGCGAAACCGCGCAGCAGCATGACCAGCGCCACGATGATGTACATGATGCCGATCTTCTTRTGGTCSACCGAGGTGAACCASTCSTTCCACAGGTAACCCCACAGACGGAACTTGGTAAGAGCCGCGAGCATCGCCAGGCCGCCAAGGATGACGGCGGCGAGCGTCACCATCACGA
>NZ_JBFTRY010000297.1:0-3076 GCF_056399745.1 Dyella sp. 01N36 | reverse complement strand
GTGATCGCCGTATACCGCGTGATTGAACGCGCGCATCGACTGCCAGTCCGGGTCGGCTTCGTTCACCTTCAGCGACTGCAGCGCATTGGTCTTCTCCAGTGCGACTTCCTTGGCGGGGAAGCTGGGATGCAGCGCCGTGTCGGCGACCAGTTCGAGCAGTTCGTCCGAGTGACTTGCCAGCGCGCTGGCGCTGACGCCGATGGAATCGCGTCCCGCGCTTGCACCGTAGTCGCCGCCGATGGCTTGCAGCTTTTCGGCGATCTGCCTGGAACTGAGTTTGTCGGTACCTTCGTTGAACAAGGCGGCCATCAGCTCGGCCTGGGCAGGATGTTTCGCATCGTCGTACGACGTGCCGCCCAGCACCGCCAGCTGCACGTTCACCTTGGGCAAGCCGTTGCGCGGAATCACCCACACGGTGAGGCCATTGGGCAGGGTGCGCTGCGTGATCTGCGGAACGGGCAGCGGTCGCTCGGGACCGTAGGGCGGCAGTTCCCTGGGCATGGGCGCTTCGGTCGCATGCGCGGCCATGGCGAAGCCGAGGGCGGCAGCGAGCAGGGATGCTTTCAGAGTCGTCGTGATCATGACCTTCGCTCTCCTCAGTGCTTGGCCGGCTTGGCGCCGGCATCCTTGGCATGGGCCGTCACCGGGCGGCGGATGATCACGCTGCGATTGGCGTCCGTGAGATAGGTCTGCGCCACGCGGCGTACGTCGTCGGACGTCACCTGGTTGATCCAGCCGGGCACTTGATTCACCACGTTGGCATCGCCCCACAGCGTTTGCAGTTTGGCCAGCGTGTCGGCGCGGGAGAGGAAATCCTCCATGCCGCCGTACCAGTCGGAGAGCATCTTGGTTTTCACGCGCGCCAGCGTGGCGTCGTCGACACCGTCGTGGGCGACCTTGGCGATTTCCTCGTTGAGCGCAGCCAGCACCTGGTCGGGCTGGGCGTTGGGCTTGTAGATGGCAAACAGGCCGAACAAAGTGGGGCCCGCGTAATCGGTGCCGCTGCCCAGCGCGAAGTTCACGCCACCCTGGATTTGCAGCAGTTGTTCGCGTCCCTTCACCAGGCCCTGGTAGAAGCGCGAAGCGTCATCGCCCACCAGCAGTTGGGCCAGCACCAGCATCGGCATCTGGTCCTTGCTGCCGCGATCGGGTGCTTTCCAACCCACGGCAATCGCCGGCGCCTTCGCCAACGCGTCGGTCTGCTCGAGGTGCCGGCCTTTGTTGTTCAGCGGTTCGGAAACGTCGGTGCCGGCCGGGAGTGGCCGGGCCGGAATCGCGCCGAAATATTTCTGCGCCAGCGCGAAGGCCTGCTCGGGCGTGACGTCGCCGGAGATGCCGAGCACCGCATTGGCGGGCTGGTAGAAGGTGTCGTGAAAAGCCTTTACGTCGGCGATGCTGGCGTGGTCGAGATCCTCGAACGAGCCGTAACCGTCGTGCTTGTTGGCCCATTTGTCGAAGGCCAGCGCGTCCAGGTCGGTCCAGAAGAACAAACCATAAGGCTGGTTCTTCACGTTGACGCGGATTTCTTCCTTCACCACGTTGCGCTGGTTGTCGAGATTCTTGTCGCTGAARTCCAGCGTCTTCATGCGGTCCGCTTCAATCCACAGCAGTGGTTCCAGGGCGGAGATGGGCGCGGAGGCGATGTAGTTGGTGTAGTCGGCGCGGGTGGATCCGTTGAAGACGCCACCGCCGCCCTGGATCACCCGATCGAACGTGCCCTTGGGTGCATTGGGCGTGCCTTCGAACATCAGGTGTTCGAACAGATGCGCAAAGCCCGTGCGGTTCTGCGGCTCCAGCCGCATGCCCACGTGGTAGACCGTGCTGATGCCGACGGTGGGGGAGCTGTGATCTTCGGAAACGACAACAGTGAGGCCGTTGTCCAGTTTCTTCACGGCCACCGGCATCTGCCAGTGGTCGGTATCCGCGGCGTGAGCCGTTACTGCGAACAACAGGCCGGYGATGAGCGCCGGCAGTCGTGACGTGCGCATGGACCATCCTTGTGCTGCGGCGGGAGCACATTGGATACGGCGCAGGCGGGGCATCCGTCAACAGGAAGGATGGTCTAGGGCCGGCAAACAACACTGTGGGAGCGCACCCTGTGCGCGACGGGGGCCTGAGGCAGGCCAGTCGCGCACAGGGTGCGCTCCCACACGGGTGAGGAAGGATGGAATGGAAGGGCTGGATCAGCCCGTCGTCTCGATCCGCTCCACCCGGCGCAGACCCTGCGGCAGCAGGCCGCCGCGGGTGGCGCGGTTGCCGCCGTACTCGACCAGGTTCGACCATTTCAGCGTGAGCTTGCGCTGGCCGGCATAGAGCGTCACTTCGCCCTTGCCTTCAGTGACCACGGCGACGCCGACGACCTTCACGCCTGCGCTCAGCTTGGCCTTGGGCACGTCGATCAGCTTGTTGCCCTTGCCCTTGTCGAGCTCCGGCAGCTCGGCCACCGAGAACATCAGCAGGTGGCCTTCGGTGGTGACGACGACGATGCGGTCGCGTGCCGGATCGGCGCTGATCTGCGGCGCCAGCACCTTGGCGCCATCGCCCAGGGTGATGATCTGCTTGCCCGCCTTGTTGCGGCCGGTGAGCGCCTCGAAGCGCGTCACGAAACCGTAGCCGTGGTCGGTGGCCAGGATCAGGCGCGTGTCGTTGTCGCCGGCGGCAAGTGCGTCGAAGCTGGCGCCCGAGGGCGGGCTGAAGCGGCCGGTGACCGGCTCGCCGTTGCCGCGTGCCGAGGGCAGCGTGTGCGCTGCCATGGAATAGCTGCGGCCGGTGGAGTCGATCACCGCGACCTGCTGCGTAGTGCGTGCCTTCACCGTGGCGAGCAGGCTGTCGCCTTCGCGATAGTTGAGGCCGTCCGCATCGACGTCGTGGCCCTTKGCGGCGCGGATCCAGCCCTTGGCGCTGAGCACCACGGTGACCGGTTCGCTGGCTACCAGCGCGCTTTCATCGAGCGCCTGCGCGGCATTGCGCTGCACCAGCGGCGAGCGGCGGTCGTCGCCGAACTTGGCGGCGTCGGCGCGCAATTCTTCCTTGATCAGGCCCTTGAGCTTGGCCGGCGATTTCAGCAGCACGTTGA
>NZ_JBFTRY010000296.1:0-3115 GCF_056399745.1 Dyella sp. 01N36 | reverse complement strand
ACAAGCACGCAGCGGTGTACCGCTCCGTAGGTCTGTCGCGCACAGGGTGCGCTCCCACAAAGAGCCGACCGGCAAGATTGATCCGCCCCGCTCAGGCCTGCGTCTCCCTTCCTTGTGCGCGACCGCAGCGCTGGCGTGTACCGCTCCGCAGGGTGTTCGCGCACAGGGTGCGCTCCTACAAGTGAGCTGCTAGCCCGGGTAGCGCCGGCCGTTGTTCGGCTCTTGATGTGGCTCTCGCCCCCGGGGTCCCCGTATGACCCGGCGGGCGGGTGAAGGAAAGCCCAAGGGGATGACGAGCAAAAAGCGGCCTGCGACGCATTGACCACCAAAACCCACCCCCAAAACCCCCTCCCCCTCCCCTGTTGTAAAATTCCCCCTTTCCCGCCTCCGGAACACCCCCGATGTCCTCCCATGCCCTGACCGCCCTGTCCCCCCTGGACGGCCGTTACGCCAGCAAGGTCGAAACGCTGCGCCCGATCTTCAGTGAATTCGGCCTCATGCACCGCCGCGTGCACGTAGAAATCGAATGGCTGCTGGCGCTGGCCGCGGACCCGGGCATCGTCGAGCTGCCGGCATTCACCGCCGACCAGGTGGCCAGGCTCAAGGGCATCGCGGGCGACTTCAGCGTGGACGACGGTGCGCGCATCAAGACCATCGAAGCGACCACCAACCACGACGTGAAAGCGGTGGAGTACTTCATCAAGGAACGCATCGGCAACGATGCGTCGCTGGCGCAAGCCAAGGAATTCGTGCACTTCGCCTGCACCAGCGAAGACATCAATAACCTGTCCTACGCATTGATGCTGCGCGATGCGCGCGACCAGGTGCTGCTGCCCGCGCTGGACGGCATCATCGCCCAGCTGCGCGACCTGGCTCATGCCAATGCAGGCCTGCCGATGCTCTCGCGCACGCACGGCCAGACGGCGTCGCCCAGCACGCTGGGCAAGGAGCTGGCCAACGTGGTCGCCCGCCTGGAGCGCCAGCGCAAGCAGCTGGCCGCAGTGGAGGTGCCCGGCAAGATCAACGGTGCCGTGGGCAACTACAACGCGCACGCGATCACCTATCCGGAACTGGACTGGCGCAGCTTTTCGCAGCGTTTCGTGGAAAGCCTGGGCCTCGATTACAACGCCTACACCACGCAGATCGAACCGCATGACGGCGTGGCCGAATACTGCGACGTCGTGCGCCGCGCCAACATCATCCTGATCGATCTGGCGCGCGACATCTGGGGCTATATCTCGCTGGGCTACTTCAAGCAGGCCTTGAAGGCCGGCGAAGTGGGTTCCTCGACCATGCCGCACAAGGTGAACCCGATCGACTTCGAAAACGCCGAAGGCAACTTCGGCCTCGCCAATGCCCTGCTCGGCCACTTCGCCGAAAAGCTGCCGATCAGCCGCTGGCAGCGTGACCTCACCGATTCCACCGTGCTGCGCGCGCTCGGCACGGCGTTCGGCCACACCATGGTCGCGCTCGAATCGCTGAAGAAGGGCCTGGGCAAACTTACGGTGAACGCCGACCGCCTCGGCGCAGATCTCGACGCCAGCTGGGAAGTGCTGGCCGAAGCCGTGCAGACGGTGATGCGCCGCTATGGCCTGCCCGAACCGTACGAACAGCTCAAGGCACTCACCCGCGGCCAGGGCATCACCAAGGACTCCATGCGCAGCTTCATCACCGGCCTGGACCTGCCCGCCGATGCCAAGCAGCGCTTGCTCGACCTCRCGCCGGGCGGCTATATCGGACTGGCCGAGTCGCTGGCCAAGCAGATCTGATCGCGGAACGTTGTCTCTGTTTCGCCACAAGGGCCGCGCATCGCATGCGCGGCCCTTCGTTTTTTTAGGCAGCCTTGAGCAGCCCTTCCGCCTGCAGCGCCGACTGCACCTTCGGACGCGACGCCACACGCTGCTGGAAGGCGACGATCGCCGGGAAGTCCGACAGATCCAGCTTCACGTGCTGTGCCCAGTTCGTCACGGTGAACAGATACGCATCAGCCGCGGTGAACTGATCGCCGATCAGCCAGTCGTGCTTGGACAGGCGTTGTTCCAGGAAGGCATAGCGCTTGCGCAGATAGGCCTGGCGCTCGTCGCGCACGGCGTCCGGCGTGTCGGGCTTGAACAACGGCGAGTAGCTCTTGTGCAACTCGGAGTTGATGTAACCCAGCATTTCCTGCAAGCGATAACGGGCGGTGGTGCCATGGGCGGGCGCCAGGCCGGTCTCGGGCTTCAGATCCGCCAGGTACTGCACGATGGCCGGTCCCTCGGTCAGCAACTCACCGCTTTCCAACTGCAACGCCGGCACATAGCCCTTGGGGTTGATCTGCAGGAAGTCTTCGCCGCTCGCGGTGCGCTTGGCCTTGTTGTCGACCTTGATCAGTTCCACAGGAATACCCGCTTCCAGGGCAACGATATGCGGCGACAGCGAACAGGCGCCAGCGGCGTAGTAGAGCTTCATGGTGGTTCTCCTTGAGGGGACGGGATCAACGCGATCCGGGTTCGCGAAGGCCACCGATGCTAGCCATCATGGTTACTGTTGGATACCACCTAACCGCCGGTAACCTCTAAAATCCGGTAACCGCCGAGTTACCGAAGCCCCCCAAGGAGCACCCCATGGGTCTGCCGCTACGCAAGAGCAAAGTCTGCCCAGCACCCACCTGCCCTCTCAGTGAAGTGCTGGGCCTGCTGCGCGGCGCCTGGGCGCCCAACGTGATCTGGCAACTCAGCGGCGAACCACGTCGCTTCGGTGAGTTGCGCCACGACATGCCGAAAATCTCCGCRCGTGTGTTGAGTGCGCGTTTGCGCGAACTGGAAACGCGAGGGCTGGTGACGCGGCGCGTGCTCGATTCGTCGCCGCCATCCGCGGAGTACTCCCTGACGACGCTGGGGCGCGAGTTGCTACCGGCCATCGATGCGTTGGCGAATGTGGGGAGGAAGTTGATTGAGGAGTGGGAGATGCATCAGCGGAAGGCGGCGGTGCGCTGAAGCCATTACCTTCGCCCGCTGAGCGCCTGTGGCGCCTTAGAACAGAGGCGCGTCATCCCGCCTCTCCGTGGGGCGGCTATCTCCTGTGGGAGCGCACCCTGTGCGCGACMGCCACGCCTGGGTGTATCGCTCCGTCGGCT
>NZ_JBFTRY010000295.1:0-3118 GCF_056399745.1 Dyella sp. 01N36 | reverse complement strand
CGGCCAACGCCGTGCTGATGGTGGAATCGGAAGCCAAGCTGCTGTCCGAGGAAGTGATGCTCGGCGCCGTGGTGTTCGGTCACCAGCAGCTGCAGGTGGCCGTCCGCGCCATCGCCGAGCTGGCCACCGAGGCGGCTCGTCCGTCCATGGCATGGTCCGCTCCGGCCCGCAACGAGTCGCTGATCGCCGCCCTCACCGGCGCCGTCGGCAACCAGCTGGAAGCCGCCTTCCAGGTGCGCGACAAGCTGCAGCGCCGCGACGCCATCGCCGCCATCAAGAGCGACGTGCTCGCTTCGCTGGCTGCCGATGTCGAAGCCAAGGGCTGGGACAAGGCCGAGCTGTCGAAGGAATTCGCCGAGCTCGAGTACCGCACCATGCGCGACGGCGTCCTCAAGACGAAGATCCGCATCGACGGTCGCAACCTGGACGACGTCCGCCCGATCTCCATCCGTGTCGGCGTGCTGCCGCGCACCCATGGTTCGGCACTGTTCACCCGCGGCGAAACCCAGGCGCTGGTCGTGACCACGCTGGGCACCACCCGCGATGCACAGATCATCGATGCGCCGGAAGGCGAGTCGAAGGATCCGTTCCTGTTCCATTACAACTTCCCGCCGTTCTCGGTCGGTGAAGCCGGTCGCTTCGGCGCGCCGAAGCGTCGCGAAATCGGCCACGGCCGCCTCGCCAAGCGCGGCGTGCAGGCCGTCAAGCCGAGCATCGAAGAGTTCCCGTACGTGGTGCGCGTGGTTTCGGAAATCACCGAATCCAACGGTTCCTCGTCGATGGCTTCGGTGTGCGGTTCGTCGCTGGCCATGATGGACGCGGGCGTCCCGCTGAAGTCGCCGGTCGCCGGTATCGCCATGGGTCTGGTCAAGGAAGGCAGCGACTTCGTCGTGCTGTCGGACATCCTGGGTGACGAAGATCACCTCGGCGACATGGACTTCAAGGTGGCCGGTAGCGCCGATGGCATCTCCGCGCTGCAGATGGACATCAAGATCGACGGCATCACCGAAGAGATCATGAAGGTGGCGCTGGAACAGGCCAAGCGTGGTCGTCTGCACATCCTCGGCGAAATGGCCAAGGTGATCAGCACCGCCCGCACCGAGATGAGCGAGTATGCCCCGCGCCTGCTCACCATCAAGATCCATCCGGACAAGATCCGCGAAGTGATCGGCAAGGGTGGCGCGACCATCCGCTCCATCACTGAAGAGACCGGCACCACCATCGATATCAGCGATGACGGCACCGTGATCATCGCCTCGGTCAACCGCGAAGCAGCCAACGCCGCCAAGGCGCGCATCGAGCAGATCGTCTCCGACGTCGAGCCGGGCCGCATTTACGAAGGCAAGGTTGCCAAGCTGATGGACTTCGGCGCGTTCGTGACCATCATGCCGGGCAAGGACGGCCTGGTGCACGTCTCGCAGATCTCCAGCGAGCGCGTGGAAAAGGTATCCGACAAGCTCAAGGAAGGCGACATCGTCAAGGTCAAGGTGCTCGAAGTGGACAAGCAGGGCCGTATCCGCCTGTCCATGAAGGCCGTGACCGAGGACGAAGGCACCAACGCCTAAGTCGTCGATCCAAGGTACCAACAGAAGCCCGGCGAAAGCCGGGCTTTTGCTTTAGAGCCTGTTGACGCTCTCCGCATGGCCCGGGCCGGGTCTGTTTGCACACAGGTCGGCGTCATCACTCAGTCGTGTACGGACGTACACTCCTTCGCTCTTCCTTGCCCTGAGCGCAAACAGCTCCCGGCGCGGGCCATGCGGAGAGCGTCAACAGGCTCTTGGGCCCTGCATGACTGCCCGCTGATGGTGCGCTGCGATGCGCTCGAGTTTGGGCCCGAACTAATGCGCTTTTTGCGTCCGTCGCAACAGGCTTTTGCTACGATGGCTTGAGCATGAAGAGGACGTGGGCATGGCCGACCCGGCGAATGACTTTCTGAAGGACTACCAGGCGATGGCGCAGCAATCCTGGGAAGCCTGGACACGCTATCTGCAGCAGCCAGCCGCTTCGGCGCCATTCGGTGCAGGAGCCTCGCCGTTCGGATCGATGGGCGCCGGCGACGACTTGATGGCGCGCAGCATGGCCGCGCTCAAGGGTTATGGCGACTGGTTGCAGGGTGCCGCGAGCAGTGGCCTTGGGCAGGGTCCCGCCGATTGGCAGCAGTCCTTGCAGCAGCTCTTTTCGTCGCTGGGCGGTCAGCCGTTTGCGCATGCTTTTGCCAGCATCGACAGCGAGTCTGCCAAGAGCTTCGCTCAGATGTGGCWGGGCTGGATGCAAACCAACCCGCCGAGCTTTGGCGGCATGAAGTTCGACGTCGAGCATATGGCCGCCTTTGGCTACACCCGCGAACGCCAGCGCATGCAGCAGGCGCTGGCGACGGCGATGCAGGATTACGCCGAGTGGGCCGGCAAATACCAGGCCCTGATCCAGCGCGCCAATACAGAAGGTTTTGAACGTCTGCAGTCCAAGCTGGCCGGGCTGGCCGAGTCGCCCAAGCAGATCGAATCGCTCAAGGCGCTCTACGACCTGTGGGTGGATGCGGCCGAAGAGGCCTATGCGCAGATCGCGCTGTCGGAAGAATTCCGCCATGCCTATGGCGAGATGGTCAATGCACAGGGCCGCGTGCGCCAGTTGCAGCAACAACAGCTCGATGCCTTGTGCCGCGAGATGGGTATGCCGACGCGCAGCGAGGTCACCGCGCTCGGCAAGCGCCTGCATGAGCTTCGTCGCGAGCTGCGTGAAGGCCGTGCACCGCAGCGCGAGGATGAATTGACGAGCCTTCGCGCCGAAGTGGCAGCGCTCAAGCGCCAGCTGGCGACCAAGCAAGAGACCGTCAAGCCGGTCGAGAAGAAGCCGCCGTCGCGCGGCACCAAGCGGGCCACGGAAAGCATCGACGTCAGCGGCTCGAAGAAATCATCTGCCGTGGCCGCCCGCAAGACCGTTGCGCGCGGCGTCAAGCGCACGCGCAAGTAAGGACTATTTATGCAACCACCGCTACGCCTCGATCCGGCCGCGCTGATGGGCGAAATCACCGCTTTCCAGCGCAAGCTGGCTGCGGGCATGGAGCATCTCAAGCGCCAGCTCGAGCCCGAATACGCCAATACGCCGCGCGAGCTGGTGT
>NZ_JBFTRY010000294.1:0-3199 GCF_056399745.1 Dyella sp. 01N36 | reverse complement strand
GTTCCAGCCGGTCCAGTTGCCGCTGCACCAGCTGGAAGCGCGACAGGCCCGGCACGTCCTTGAGCATATGCGGAAAGAACTCGCCGGGAAGGATGCGCCCGTCCGGCGTGCGAATCGCGTCCAGCACCCGTCCGTCRACGCGCTCAAGCAGCGGCAGCCCGCGACCGCAGGGGCAACTGCGCACACCCGACGCCGTGGCCAGATCGCCGTTGACGTAACGAATGAACGGCATGCCGTAGTTGGAAAGGTCGGTGATGGCCACTTCGCCCGGGCCGTGCGCGGCTGGCTGGCCGTCGCCATCAAGCAGCTCCACCACCAGGTGATCGGCATTCACGTGCAGGCCATGGTGATGGCCGCATTCGGAGGCGATCAGCATGAATTCGCGGCAGCCGTAAGTGTTGAAGACAGGGCTGCCAAAGGCCTGCCGTATCGTCTCGCGCTGGTGCGGATGCAGCGCTTCGGCAGCGCCGATCACCGCGTCGGGACGATGCACCTTGCGCCCCGTCTCGACCATCCATTGGGCCAGCTGTGCCAGCGGATTGACATAGCCCACCAGGATTGACGGCCGGTATTGGTCGATCGCATCGGCATAGGAGGCCAGATTGGATTCCGTCATCTCGAAACTGTTGAGTACGCGCCGGGCAAACACCGCGTTGTAGATATTGTCCTTGAGCTGATGCGCGCGCCCCGGCGTACCGACCGCGCCCGCCCACAAATACATGGTGCGACGTCCCGGTCGCGAACCGGCCCAACCGTAGCCGCGCCACATGACGGCGATGCGCCTGTCGTAGCTCTCGCGTGTGTAGCCCAGCTCCAGCGGTTCGCCGGTGGAGCCGCCAGTGCGCTTGAACAGCAGCCGGCCACTCCAGGAAGAGGCCTGCAGGTCTTTGAAATTCTCGCGGATATCGGCCTTGGTCAGTACCGGCAGGCGCGCATAGTCCTGCAGATTRCGGATGTCGTCCGGCTGGATGCCGAGTTCGCGCCAACGCTGCCGGTAGTAGGGAACCTCGCGATGGCAATGTTCGATCAGCGTCTTCAGTCGCCGGAACTGCAGTTCGGCAATCGCCTCGGGCGAGTACCACTGATCGCGTTCGTAAGACGCCAGCCAGGACAGCGTGCTGCGGCGGCGAAGGCCGCTCTCATACGCAGGATAGAGCACGCGGCGGAAAGCCTGCTCGTACCAACCACTCATGGCGAACACTCCATCGATCCGTGCTTGGACATCGAACGTGTAGTAGTCATCCCGTCGTCCTCAGCAGGATGCTCACCAGGACGAACAGGCCAGCGATGCTGCCGACCGCGGCTGGAATCCAGCGCACGCCGCTTTCGCTCATGCTGAAGGCGGGCAGGCCTTCGACGCGTTGACGGGCGCCGAGATAGAAACCGGTGACGATGGCCAGCACCACGTACAGCACGATCATGTAGCTGCGGCTGAGGAAGAACGCGCATACGAACATGCCGCACAGCGAAAGCAGCAGGGTCAGCGCCATCGGCCGTTCAGCGCTCCATGCCGCGTATCGCTCGGGCTCGGCGGCGGCGTCCGGCTTCAGGCGCAGTACGGCCGCCATCATCCAGAAGCTGTAGCCGATCAAGGCCAGCCACAGCAGGTAGCCCACGAACCCGGTTTCCGCCAGCACCAGCACGAACGAGTTGTGCGCGGTGAGATGGTTGTAGTCGGTGAAATTGCCCGGACCCACGCCGAAGATCGGGTGGTCCTTGAACATCTGCAGACCTTCGTACCACGCGTCCACGCGGCCGTTGGCGGATTCTTCGCCGGCATCGAGTTCCTGCATGCGCGAGGACAACATCTTCATCGCCGCCAGGCCCAGCGCGCCGAGGACCCCGGCAACCACGAGGCCGCGGCGATACCAGATATACGCACCGATCACGACCAGCACGCCAAGCATGGCGCCGCGGGAATTGGTCAGGTAGACGCCGTACAGCAGCGTGAGAATGCAGGCCAGCCAGCACAGTTTGCCGATGAAGCCGGCGCGCTTGTACAGCAGGCTGGCCATGGGGAACACGGAAACGAACAGCATGCCCAGGTCATTGGGGTCGTTGAAAATGCCCACGTACTGGACGCGCCCATCCTCGCCGATGGGGATGCCGGTCCAGCCGACGCCGCTGTGGGCCTGGCCGATGCTGTGCAGCGCGAGCAAGGTAGAGCACAACACCATCACCGCCATCAGGATAAGGATGCGACGCTGGGTAGTGCATGCCGCTGCAATCATGAAAAAAGTCAGCACGATGGGGCCGAACTTGCCCATCTCTTCCTTCACCCCGCCGAGCCAGCCGTTGGCGACCTCCGATACCATCAACACCACGAAGAAGGCCAGCAGAATCCCGTACTGCGGTGCACGCGCCGTGCGCAGTCCGGACGCCAGCCACGCGGCAAACGCCAACACCAACACCACCGGCAGCACCGGCAGGCCGATCAACGCGGGAATGTATTCCTGCGGTCGGACGATGGTGAGTACGACGTAGAAGAGGATCAGTGGGAACATGATTCGTCGGTCGTGGCCAGATGAGCGGGTGTCGGGTAGCCGATAAGGCCGGGCAAGGTGAGCAACGCGGCGAACCACGCCTTGCCGTAGTAGCGCTCCACCGCGATGCGATTGAGCGAGTAACGATTGGCCGCCGGCTGCAGGTTGGTGCCGCTGATATAGCTGCAGGCCAGGTCGAAACCCGCGTCGCGGGTCACTTCGATCACCTGCTGGTCGAACGCGCGGTTGCTGCCCACCGGGTAGGACATCAGCAAAGACATCGGCCCCAGTTCGCGCAGCAGCGCGTTGCGCGAGTCGAACACTTCGCGTTCGAGCTCCTCGCGCGGAAGCTTGGACAGCATCCAGTGATTGACGCCATGCGAGCCGATTTCCAGACCTGCCGCGCGCATTTCACGCAGCTGGTCCCAGTTCATCGGGCGGCAGTCGGCGGGATAGGCATGGTCGGACGGCATCTGCCACTCGCGTTCGAGGCGACGGATCATGGCCGCCTGTTCGATCGCGCTGATCTCTTTCATATGGTCGAGCACGTTGCCGGCGAGTTCGCGGCGTTCGGCGCGCGTCGCCGGCATGGGTACGTCCATGCCCAGTTCCGGCAAGGTCAACCGATCTGTCTTCGCCAACAGGATCATGTGGACGAGCCAGTCATAGGCGTACGGCCGGCCGCTGTCGATGTGGCCGGTCGAGATGAAGAAGGT
>NZ_JBFTRY010000293.1:0-3221 GCF_056399745.1 Dyella sp. 01N36 | reverse complement strand
CACCTGGAAGGCCAGGCCCACGGCATGGCCGTAGCGATCGAGCGCCAGGAGATCGTCGTCCGAGGCCCCGGCAGCCAGGCCGCCCAGGCGCACGGCGGCACGAATCAGCGCGCCGGTCTTGCAGGCGTGCATGAACTCCAGTTCCRTGAGCGTGAGCTTGCGTCCCACCGCAGCCAGGTCGAGTGCCTGGCCGCCGGCCATCCCGTCGGCACCGCAGGCGCGGCCAAGCACGCGCAGCATCTCCACGCAGCGCGCGGGCGACACGCCAAGGTCCACGTCATGGGCCAGCAGCTCGAATGCCAGGGCCTGCAGCGCATCGCCGGCCAGGATGGCCATCGCCTCGCCAAACACGATGTGGCAGGTGGGACGGCCGCGACGCATGGCGTCGTCGTCCATCGCCGGCAGGTCGTCATGCACCAGCGAATAGGCGTGGATCAGTTCGACCGCCACTGCGGGAGCGTCCAGGCGCGAACCCGATTCGCCGAACGCGTGGCCGGCCGCATAGACCAGCAGCGGGCGCAGTCGCTTGCCGCCGCCGAGCACGGCGTAACGCATCGCCCGATGCAACTCGATGGGGGCGGTGTCTTCCGGCGGGAGGGAACGGACGAGCGCCTCTTCGGCGCGGGCGATCAGCGACTTGAGCTGGGCGCCAAGCTCGGAGCTCTCAGAGCTCGGGTTCAAAAGGTTCGGCTGTGTCTGGGGCATCGGGGTCGAGCAGCATCCGTACGCGCAACTCGGCATTTTCCAATGCCTGCTGGCAATGGCGATAGAGGCCGATGCCACGTTCGAAGGAGGACAGGGATTCGTCCAGGCTCAATTCACCGCCCTCCATACGCGCAACCAACTGCTCGAGTTCGTCCAGCGAGTGTTCGAAATCGGCGGCGGGGGCGACGGGGACGGATGCTGACTTGGCCATGGCCCGCAAAGCTAGCGCAGGGGCGGTGCGGAATCAATCGCAACAACGCTCAGTAGGCCGGTTGCCATAGGGGCCGCGCCTCGCCGAACACGGCTACGCCATGGGCGCTCAGCCAGCGGTCGCCCACCCCGATCAGCTCGTCTCCTGCGTAAAGCATGGGGCAGGCCAGCCGACGCCATGGCGGCATGCCGCCATGCTGGAACAGGTCGCGCAGTTCGCGGGTGTGCGCATCGCCCGCCGGACGCAGCTGCTCGCCACCACGGCGCAGGCGGATGCTGATTGACGCGTCCAGCTGACCGGGCGGATCAAKCCGCAGGCTGCCGCCATCGGGCAGGGCCAGCGGCTCGCCGTGCCAGTGGGCACTCCATTGCGGATCGATCACCGGCTGCGGCGGCAGCGCCCACAGGCGTCCACGCCACACATGCACCTCGGCGCCTGGCCAGCGGATGCAGGGCAGCTGGCCGTCGCGGGCGCCGCACTGGCGTTCGATCTGCTCGCGCTGGGCCGTGGTGGGCGCGGTGAGTCCGCGCGCGTGCAGCCAGTCGTCCAGCAGTGGATGACGCAGCGCGGGCGAAAGCGCGAGCCAGCCGTGGGCGTCGAGGCTGCCGTTGGTGGTGTCCAGCAAGCGTGCCTGCTCGCTGCGCCACTGCCGCTCCAGCGTTTCGGTGGCGGCACGGTGGAGGCTGGCGCTGTGCACGATGGAATCCACCGCTTGCGGCCAATGCTGAGTGAGGCGCGGCAGGATCTCGTGGCGAAGAAAATTGCGCGAGAGGCGAGCATCATGGTTCGACGGATCGTCGATGCAGGGCAGTTCGTGCTGCGCCACGTAGCGACGCAGTTCGTCGCGCGACGTGTCCAGCAGCGGACGCCACAGCAGGCCTTCGCCAAGACGACGCGTGGCGCGCATGCCGCCAAGTCCTTCCGGGCCGGCGCCACGGAGCAACTTCAGCAGGACCGTTTCAGCTTGATCATCACGATGGTGCGCCAGCAACAGTCGTTCGCCTTTTTGCAGCGAGGCGGCGAACGCGCGATAACGCGCATCGCGCGCTGCCGCCTCCAGGCCATAGCCGCGTGCATGATCGACGTGGACGCGCAACACCAGGCAGGGCACACCCCACTCGCGCGCCATCTGTTTGCAGCGTTCGGCCCATGTCGCGCTGTCCGCATGCAAGCCGTGGTCGATATGCAGGGCGCGCAGCTCACGCGCGTTTGCTTCCGGCAATTGGGCCAGCGCATGCAGCAACGCGGTGGAATCGGGGCCGCCGCTGTACGCAACGCACAGTTGTCCTTGCGGTTGCTGCTGCAAGGCATGACGCAGCGTGTCGACCAGCTTATTCACGAGCTGCCGTCTTCTTGCCCTTGTTGCGCACGTAGATCACCTTGGGGCGTCCTTCGCCGGGGCTGCGGCGATCCAGTTCGAACAGCGTGGTGGCGGCAATCAATTCGCTCAGCTTGTTGTAGCCATAGCTGCGGGCGTCGAAGTTCGGGCGCTGCTTGGTGATGATGGAACCCACGCCGCCGAGGGCGGCCCAGCCGTCGTCGTCCGAGGCTGCTTCCAAGGCATTGCGCAGCAGATTCACAAGGCTGGAATCCTGCTTGAGCTGGGCGGCCGTGCGCGGCTTGAGCGGCTGCTCTTCATCGGGTTTGCCGACGATGATGTCGGTGTAGATGAACTTGTCGCAGGCAGCCACGAACGGATCGGGCGTCTTGCGTTCGCCGAAACCGTAAACGATCAGTCCCGATTCGCGGATGCGCGCGGCCAGGCGGGTGAAGTCGCTGTCGCTGGAGACGATGCAGAATCCATCGAAGCGCCCCGAATAGAGCAAGTCCATCGCATCGATGATCATCGCCGAGTCGGTGGCGTTCTTGCCGCTGGTATAGCCGAACTGCTGGATCGGCTGGATCGACTGGGTGAGTAGTTGCTCTTTCCAGCTCTTGAGGTGATTGGACGTCCAATCACCGTACGCACGCTTGACGTGCGCGGTGCCGTACTTGGCAACTTCAGCGAGCAACGGCTCGGCAATCGTCGGTTGCGCGTTGTCGGCGTCGATCAGGACAGCCAGCTTGCTGGTGTGTTCGTTGGCCATGGACGCGATTCCGGGCAGCGTTGGCACGGATGGTAGCGCGCTGGCGCGACGATGGTATGTCCTTGTAGGAGCGCACCCTGTGCGCGAACGGGCCTGCCATGCAGGCCCATCGTGAACAGGGAGATGCTTGTTATTCGACGAACGCGCCGTACCCGCGCAGACGCTTGTAGCGCAGATCCATCAGATCCTTGACCGGCAGCGCTTCCAGCTCGTCGAGC
>NZ_JBFTRY010000292.1:0-3226 GCF_056399745.1 Dyella sp. 01N36 | reverse complement strand
CCTCCCATCGCATGCGTGCGGTGATCGATTCGCTGCGCTCGCGCTATGCCGACCGCTACATCTTCCTTGACGGTCCCTCCATCAAGGGCGCGCCGGACGCGCGAATCCTCGCCGACCTGGCCGACTTCGTGGTGGTGGTGGCTGGCTACGGGAAGGACACGCCTGGGGCGATCAGCCAGGCGCTCAGTCATTTTGAGCCGAGCAAGCTCGCAGGAGTGGTGTTCAACCAAGCGCCCTAGACCAACAGGAATGAAGGATAGGGAAGAAGGCGCCGCCACAGGGTGGGACGACGCCTCAAGGGGTAACGGTCAGAGGAATGGATATGCCGGCTTACAACAGGCTCGCCCGCGCCACCATGATCGCGCTCGTCGTTGTGCCTGGCACCTCATGGGCAGGCGACTTCGCGTATTCGGTGTTCGGCAGCRTGGAACACAGCGACAACATCGCCCYGTCCACGGAGAACCCCCAAAGCACCAATGTGTTCGTTCCCGGCGTCAACTTTGCCTATCGGCAGGTGGGTTCCACGCTCCAGGCGAACGTAGTCGGTACGGTGGAATACCTCGATTACAGCAACAAGAATTTCGACAGCCAGGTGCTGGGCACGTTGGGCGCGCAGGCCAACTGGTCGGTGATACCGCAGCGACTGGATTTTTCCATCGAGGACGATGCGGGCGTCCAGCCGGTCGACACGCTGGCCAGCAATTCGCCCAATAACGAACAGCAGACCAACGTGCTGTCGTTGGGCCCGATCCTGCATTTCCAGTTCAACGGGTCCACTCGCGGCCAGGCTGAGCTGAAGTATCTCAACAGCTATGCCTCGAAGGTGGACGATTTCGATTCGTCGCGCGGGCTGGGCGCGTTCCGCGTGATTCGCGACGTGAATCCCACGACCCAGGTGTCGTTGAACGTGGAGTCACAGCGCGTCGATCTGAAGAACAACGACGCCGGCCCCGACTACACCCGCAACGAGTTCTATGCGCACTACGTGCACACRCTGCGCGATTTTGACGTGGATGCGTCGCTGGGGTGGGCATACATCGACTTCACCCATGCTCCCAGCGCGTCCAAGCCCTTGGCCAACGTCACCGTGGGCTGGCGGCCGAGCGTGGACAACAGCTTCAGCCTTACTGGCCGCTACGAGTACTCCGATGCGGCCCAGGACATGCTGTTGCAGCCGGGCCAGACCATCGTCGACAGCATGACCAATGTGCCGACCAACCCGCTGGATCTGATCAACGACCCGACCCGCGGCGGCATCAACACCGGCACGATGGTGGTGGACTCGGAGGTGTACCTGGACCAAAGCATCGAGGGCACCTACAGCTATCGCGGCGATCGCTTGTCCATCACCGTGCAGCCTCTCTATCGAAAACTGACCTATTTGAATGACACCGAGTTCAATCAGAAAGAGAAGAGCGGAGCCATCAGCGTGGAGTACAAACTGCGGCCCACGTTGTTTCTGTCGGCGTTCGGCAACTACCAGCATCTCGATTACACCAACATCATCCGTACCGACAAGAGCACGCGTTTCGGTCTTGCGCTGAGCCACCAGTTCACTCAGCGCTGGAGCTGGCGCGCTGCCTATACCCGCCAGTTGCGCAACAGCACGGCCGTCCAGCAGAGCTACCACGAGAACGAATTTCTCGTGTCGCTGGTTTATCACCGATGAAAGCGCGCATCGAAGCCGAACTGCCGTTTTACTTCGGCCCCGGAAGGGAGCTGTTCGGCTTCTATCATCCCGCCGCAGGCATGCGCGCGGCGGTGTTGCTATGTCCGCCGTTTGGCGTGGAGCAGATCCGCTGCCACCGGCTGTACCGCCAGTTGGCCCATGGCTTGGCCGAGGCAGGATTTCCGGTATTGCGCTTCGATTACTTCGGGACCGGCGATTCGGCGGGTGAGAGCCGCGCCTTTGAATGGACGCGTTGCCTCGCTGACGTGGTGACAGCCGCCACAGAGCTGCGCATGCGCCACGGCGGCGGGCGTGTGCTGGCGTTTGGCGCGCGTCTTGGCGCCAATGCGGCGCTCGCGGCGGCGCAGGCGGCGCGACTGGACGGCGTCGTTGCGTGGGACGTGATTACCGATGGCGCAGCCCTGGTACGTCAGTACGACCACATGCAGGAATCCCTGAAGGTCGATCTGAACCGATTCGAATATGCGCGACCGGAGCTCGACGTCAGTACGCAATGGCCGGGCTTTGAGACCAGCGATCGCCTGCGCGGGCAACTGATGGATCTGCGCTTGCTGGACCCGGGCATTGCCTCGGCCTGGCTTGCCTCATCCGTATCCGATGACGCGTCGCAACTGGATGAGCGTTATGCCGGTAAGTGCACCGCGGTCGAGGTTTCGCCGCGCTGGGACGATGTCGACAGCCTTGAGCTGGCGATACTTTCACATCCTTTGCTGGAGGCGGCCAAGCGCCACCTGAAGGAGATGGCCTGATGCACGAGCAGGCCTTCCGCTTTGGTGGCGCCAGGCATCTGGTTGGCGTGGTCGGTTTGCCCGCGCTGATCGACCAGGGCGTTGGCGTGATTTTTCTCAATGCCGGCATGGTGCATCGCGTGGGGCCGTTCCGCCTCCATGTGGAGCTGGCGCGGCGACTCAATGCCTTGGGTTACCCCACGCTGCGTTTTGATCTGTCCACCATCGGTGACAGCGGCGCCAGCGGGCAGCGCCTGTCGCGTCCCGAACAGGTGGTTGCCGATGTACGCGACGCGATGGAACTGCTGAAGCAGCAGTCGGGGTGCACGCGCTTTGTATTGTTCGGACTTTGTTCCGGCGCGCAGAACGCGCATTCGACGGCGTTTGCCGACGAACGCGTGGCAGGTGCGTTTTTCCTCGATGGCTATGGACATCGCACGCTGGGGCAGCGCGTGCGTCATTACCTGCCGCGCCTGTTGAGCCTGTCGGTGTGGCGCCAGCGATTGGCGCGTCGTGGCGTGGCAGTGGCGCAGCGTCCCGCCGAGCCGGCCTTCGTGGTCGAGCCGTTGCCGCCGAGGGTCGTGCGCGCGCAGCTCGCCGACATGCTCCAGCGTGGAATCAAGCTCGATTTCATCTACAGCGGCGGCGTGGCGCGTTACTTCAACCACGTCCGCCAGTTCCGCGAGTGTTTTGGCCGGCTGGCCGATCACCCGGGCGTGAGCGTCAATTATTTCAAGCAAGCGGACCACACCTACGTACTCAGCGGTGACCGCCAGCAGCTGCTCGAGCACGTCGCGCAGTGGATGGG
>NZ_JBFTRY010000291.1:0-3232 GCF_056399745.1 Dyella sp. 01N36 | reverse complement strand
CCATAGCAGGCCGCCCAGGGCACCCTGCAGGTGCAGCGCGCCGTACTCGACCGCGCCCTGGCGGCGGTGGCGCAAAACGACTTCAAGGCGGCCGACCAGGCACTGACAGAGGCGGCGCAAATCGCACCGGACTCTCCCGCCATGCGCGATGTGCATACGCGCGTCGATACCATGCGCGTGGCCCGGGCCAATGGATTGCTTGGGCAGGCGCGGTCCGCGCTGGACTCGGGCAACCTGACCATGGCTCAGCAACTGGCCGACCAGGCCAAGGCGATCAGTCCCGATCTGGCCGGGCTCGACGAATTTGGCGAGCGCATTACCAATGTGCGCCTGTATGCCAGCTACAAACCGGGACAGGTCTTCACCGACCGGTTTGCCGACATGCCTGGCCAGACGCCCTCGATGGTGGTCATTCCCACCGGCAGCTTCCAGATGGGCGCGCCCGACAACGAGGCTGGCCGGGAAGATGCCGAGACGCCGCAGCACGAAGTCAGCATCGGCAAGGGCTTTGCGCTGTCGCGCACGTCGATCACCGTGGGACAGTTCCGCGAATTCGTCCGCGCCAGCGGTTATCAGCCCGACTCGATCAAGCTCGGCGGGGCGAGCGTCTATGACGAGGGCACCGGCGCGATGCGCGACGACACCAGCGCCAGCTGGCAGGACGACTACGCCGGCCGCAATGCCGATAGCCGGCTTCCCGTGGTCAATGTGTCGTGGAGCGACGCCAAGGCCTACGTGGACTGGTTGAGCCAGCGCAGCGGCAAAACCTATCGTCTGCCCAGCGAGGCGGAATTCGAATACGCCCTGCGTGCCGGGACCACCTCCCGTTACTGGTGGGGAGACGGGACGCCCAGCGGCAAGGTCGAGAATCTCACCGGCTCGGGAGATCGTTCGCCCAGCGGCCGACGCTGGAGCAATGCGTTCCAGGGTTATCGGGACGGCTACTGGGGCCCGGCCCCGGTGATGAGTTTCGCGCCCAACGCCTTTGGTCTGTATGACATCGACGGCAACGTATCGGAGTGGGTGCAGGACTGCTGGCACGACAGCTATCTTCGCGCGCCGCGTGATGGTGGCGCCTGGGTAAATCCGGGCTGCGGCTCCCGTGTGGTCCGCGGCGGTTCCTGGGGCAGCTCGCCCGAACAGGTGCGCTCGGCCTACCGGCAGGGTGTCGATGCCAGCGTGCGCAGCGGGAGAGTCGGCTTCCGCGTCCTGCGCGAGCTCTAGAGGCAGCGCGGGACGCGGCACATCAGAGCTTTCTGCAAGKGCGCTTGCCCGCTTGTGCTGCGCCCCACGCGACCCGTAAAATGGCCTGCTTTCGTGTAAGGGAATCATCGACTTAGGGGCGGAGCGCCCGGAGGCTGGCGGGGCGGGGCGTACGGGCATTTTGCCCGTCTATTCCCTTGGAAATCCGATGCTTACGGAAACTTCCTCTTAGTAGTTCTGATGCGAAAGTGGCGGAATTGGTAGACGCACTGGATTTAGGTTCCAGCGGGTAACCCCGTGAGGGTTCGAGTCCCTCCTTTCGCACCATCCCTTGAGTTTTTCTTTTTGCAGGCGGCCCCGGGCCGCCACGCGCCTTTGACGGGCGCACTTACAGGTACACCAGGAGACGTCATGCAGGTTTCGGTTGAAAACGTCGGCAAGCTGGAGCGCAAGCTCACGGTGAAATTCCCCGCGGAGCGTTTCGAGTCGCAGGTGAATGCTCGCATCGTCGAAATGGGTCGCACCGTGCGCCTCAAGGGCTTCCGTCCGGGCAAGGTGCCCACTGCAGTGATCCAGCAGCGCTTTGGCGACCAGGTGCGCGGTGAAGTGCTCTCCGACCTGATCGGCAGCACGCTGCGCGAAGCCGTCGCCCAGGAAAACCTGCGTCCGATCGCCAACCCGTCGATCGACACCACCGGTCGTCCGGTCGAAGGTGAAATCGCCTACACGGCCACCTTCGAAATCATGCCGGAATTCCCGGAAATCGACGTCGCCACGCTCGCCGTGACCCGTCCGGTCGCCGAAGTGACCGACGCCGACATCGAAAAGATGATCGAGACCCTGCGCCTGCAGCGCCGCAGCTTCGACGATGTCGAGCGCGCCTCGGCCGAAGGCGATTTCGTGATGTTCGAGTACTCGGCCCAGGCCGATGACTACCGCTTCCCGGCCGAAGGCCTGGAGCGCGCCGGCAGCGTGCTGGGTTCGGGCACCCTGTTCAAGGCGCTCGATGAAGTGCTGACGGGCCGCAAGGCCGACGAGGAATTCGACGCCGAAGTGGCCTTCCCGGCGGATTTCCGCAACGAGAACCTGGCCGGCAAGACCGCCCAGTGCCACTTCAAGATCATCAAGGTGCAGGAGCCGAAGCTGCCGGAAGTAAACGGCGAATTCGTTGCCCTGTTCGGCATCGACGATGGCGACCTGGAGAAGTTCCGCAAGGAAGTCCGCGCCAATCTCGAGCGCGAGCTCAAGGCCACCCTGATGGCCCGCCTGAAGTCCGAAGTGGCTGAAAAGCTTGCCGATGCCCACCCGGACATCGACGTGCCGAACGTGATGGTGCAGTCCGAGGCGCATGCCCTGGCCCAGAACAGCATCCCGCGCGGCCAGCAGGTTCCGCCGCAGCTGATCGAGGCCGCCACCCCGGTTGCCCGCAAGCGCGTCATCGCCGGTCTGCTGATGGGTGAGATCGCCCGCAAGCAGTCCCTGGTCATCGACCGCAGCCGCGTGGCCGAGCAGCTGGCCGCCATCGCCTCGACCTACGAAGAGCCGGAAAAGGTCATTGAACTGTACAATCGCGACCCCCAATTGATGTCTGGGCTGCAGAATCGCGTGATGGAAGACCAGGTCGCAGAATGGGTGGCGGATCACGCCTCCACCACTGTGCAGAATCTTGGCTTCGACGAGGTGATGCGCCCGGTCAACGCCTGAGGCATTCTTCAGGCCAATACACCGGAGAGCGACACGCATGGCTATGGACCCGATCCAAAACCTCAACCTGGTACCGATCGTCGTTGAGCAGACCGCTCGCGGCGAGCGCTCGTACGACATCTATTCGCGCCTCCTGAAGGAGCGCGTGATCTTCCTTGTCGGCGAGGTGAACGATCAGGTGGCCAACCTGCTGGTCGCGCAGATGCTGTTCCTTGAGTCCGAAAATCCGGACAAGGACATCCATCTCTATATCAACAGCCCGGGCGGTGCCGTCACCGCCGGGTTGGCGATCTACGACACCATGCAGTTCATCAAGCCCGATGTC
>NZ_JBFTRY010000290.1:0-3261 GCF_056399745.1 Dyella sp. 01N36 | reverse complement strand
GGATTGAACCAGTCGAAATGTGGCTCGTATTCCTGGCCCGGCTGGTAGTGCAGGATTTGCAGACCCTCGCCGTGACTGACCGGAATCGCGAGCAGGTCGGCAATGCGCTGTTCGATGCGCTGGACCAAGGGTGTCTCGCCGATGGCGAAGAACATGCCCTGGCTGGTGCGGCGTTCATCGGTCTGGTGGCGTCCTTCGACATCCACGGTAAGCGAGCGCGCCAGCCGCGGTTTCGCTTCAGCGACCAGCTCGTCGCATTCCTCCAGCGTGAGCAGGTTCTCCAGTACGCGCACGACCGGCGCTTCGGTGCTCACCGCAATGCGCACCGGATGTCCGTTGACGGTCTCCACCGGCGCCTGCGGATGACGCGTGCGCAGGCCCACGACCTTGGCCTTGGAGGCAGCCATGACCGTAGCCAGCGGCAGGTTCAGTACGCGCGCGACGATCTGGCGGCTCTGCTCGCCGCCGTAGCCGGCGTCCTTGAGCATCTTCAGCAGGTCGCTGAGACTGACGCCGGAGCGGCTGGTGGAAACAATCCATTCGCGCAGTTCGGGACGTATCGTGTGATGGTTCATGCGTCTAAAAAAGCGGCGCCGGCTCGGGCCGGCGCCCTATGTTACGCAGGACGCGCGCTTACTTCACGTGATCCCACAGGTAGGTATAGCCGAGGGCGTTCATGAAGGCCGACTGCTTGTTGTCCGCCGCCGCGCCGTGGCCACCCTCGATGTTCTCGTAGAAGCTGGTGTTGTAGCCGAGCGATTCGAGTTTGGCGGCCATCTTGCGTGCATGCACCGGACCCACGCGGTCGTCGCGGGTGGAGGTGGTGAACAGCACGGGCGGATATTTCTGGCCGGCCTTCGCGTTGAAGTACGGCGAGAACGTCTTGATCCACTCCCATTCCTGCGGCTTGTCCGGATCGCCGTATTCGGCAATCCATGAGGCGCCGGCGGAGAGGTGCGTATAGCGCTGCATGTCGAGCAAGGCCACCTGGCTCACGATCGCGCCATAGAACTGCGGATACAGCGTGAGCATATTGCCCATCAGTAGGCCGCCATTGCTGCCGCCCATGGCGCCCAGGTGTGCGGGCGAGGTGATCTTGCGCTGGATAAGGTCTTCCGAGACCGCCGCGAAGTCCTCGTAGGCACGCAGGCGATTCGCCTTGAGCGCGGCCTTATGCCAGCGTGGGCCGTATTCGCCGCCGCCACGGATGTTGGCAATCACGTAGACGCCGCCCTTCTCAAGCCATGCGCGTCCCACGCTGCCGCTATAGGCCGGCTGCAGCGAAACTTCGAAGCCGCCGTAGCCGTACTGGAGGGTGGGGTTGGTCCCGTCGGCCTTGAGGTTCTTCGGCGCAATCTCGAAGTAGGGCACGCGGGTGCCGTCCTTCGATTCGGCGAAGTGCTGGCTCACGTCGTACTTCGAGGCATCGAAGAAACTCGGGCTGTGTTTGATCGCCTGCGCCTCGCCCTGGCCCAGGCTGCCGTAGTAGAGCGTGGTGGGCTGCAGGAAGCCGGTGACAGTCAGGAAGTAATCGTCGCTGGTGTCGTCATCGACACCGCCGGCGGCGATGGTCGACAAGGCCGGCGCGCCACCCAGCGGCTCGCGCTTCCATGCGCCGTCGCCCGGCGTGAGCACCTCGAGCTTGTTCACCACGTTGTCCATCACGTTGAGGATCAAGTGATGGCGCGTCCACGAATACGCATCCAGCGCCGTGCTATCGGACGGTTCGAACAGCACCGTGATATCGCGCTTGCCGGCCATGTAGTCGTCGAATTTCGCCGCGAGCAGCGAACCGGACTTGTAGGTTTTGCCGGCGACCGTCCAGTCGTTGCGTGGCTCGATCAGCAGCCATTCGCGGTGCACGTCGGTATTGGCATCGTTGGGCACGTCGATCTTGGTGAGCTTGCCGTCCTTGCCGCGCAGATAGGTCTCGCTCTCGTAGAAGGCGATCTGGCGAACCACGAAATCACGTACGAAGCCCGGCGTATTGTCGCGTCCGGCGGACACCGACATATCGTCGTCCCTGGCTTCGTATACCGTGGTCGCGCTCGACAGCGGCGTGCCCCGCTTCCACGCCTTCACAATGCGTGGATAACTCGACTTGGTCATCGAGCCCGGGCCGAAATCGGTGGCGACGTAGAGGTGATCGTTGTCCATCCAGGACACGCGGCTTTTCGCTTCGGGCAGCTCGAAGCCACCCTTCACGAATTGCTTGTCGGTGAGGTCGAACTCGCGCACGACATCCGCGTCGGCACCGCCACGCGACAGCGAGACCAGGCAGCGCTTGTAGTCGGGCTTGAAGCATTCGGCTCCATGCCAGACCCAGTTTTCCTTTTCGCTGGCGGCGAGCGCATCGAGATCGATCACCGTCTCCCACGCAGGCTTGTCCTTGCGGTATTCATCCAGCGTCGTGCGGCGCCAGACGCCCTTGGGGTGATCTTTGTCGCGCCAGAGGTTGTAGTAGCGGTCGCCGATCTTGCTGACCATCGGGATGCGCTCGTTGGAATCGAGCACTTCCAGCAGGCGCGCATCGAGTTGCTTGAACTCGGCGCTGTCGGCGTAGCTCTTCACGGTCTGGGAGTTCTGCTGGCGAACCCAGTCGAGCTGCTTGCTGCCGTCGATGGTTTCGAGCCAGAGGTTGGGGTCTTGGGCGGTGGGGGTGATGTGGTCGGCTGCGTGGGTCATGGTGCCTAGTGTGAGGCCCAGCGCTAGTGCCAGCCAGAGTGTGCTCTTGGAGGTCATGCGGTTTCCTTGGGTGGATGCAGCCGAGGGTTTGAGTTTGGTGGGACTGGGGGCTCGGGGCGCGTGACTAAAGTCAGGGGCAGGGCACCTCAGCGATTCATCTGTGCCGTCATCCCGGCCTGGGCGCGGAGGCGCTTCTCAACAGCCGAATGGCTGGTCATCCAATAACGACGCGCCGCATTTGTCGCGTTACCGCCAGGGTGCCGCCTACGCGGCGGGCGTTTCGATCGGCTGCCGCCGCTCGAGTCACTTTTCTCTTGCTGGCCCAAGAGAAAAGTAACCCAAAGAGAATGGCCTGATAACGCCCGCAGCATCGTGCTGGGATAAGCCCGAATGCTCGAGGGGCGTGGTTGTGGGACAACCTCCGAGGGTACACAGCGGGTACTTCAATGCGCTGCGCAACGCGCCCGAATCCCTGAGGACTGAAAGCCGGGGCTCGCTTCGCATTGCCTCGAGTTTCGCGGTGCACGCCACTTCTCCCTCTCCCCTCCGGGGAGAGGGCCGGGGTGAGGGGCGGGT
>NZ_JBFTRY010000289.1:0-3271 GCF_056399745.1 Dyella sp. 01N36 | reverse complement strand
GCCGTAGACTCACCGATCAGCGTGCCGTGGTTGCGGCGCACGTAGTTGATGATGGCCTCGTCGAAACGGTCGCCGCCCACGCGCACGGACTGCGAGTAGACGATGCCGTTGAGCGAGATCACCGCCACTTCGGAGGTGCCGCCACCGATGTCCAGCACCATCGAGCCGCGCGCCTCATGCACCGGAATGCCGGCGCCGATCGCAGCCGCCATGGGCTCTTCGATCAGGAACACGTCGCGGGCACCGGCGCCTTCGGCCGATTCCTTGATGGCGCGACGCTCCACCTGGGTGGAGCCGCAGGGCACGCAGACCAGCACGCGCGGGCTCGGACGGAGCATGCGCGACTTGTGAACCTGCTTGATGAAATGCTGCAGCATGGCCTCGGTCATCGAGAAGTTGGCGATCACGCCATCCTTCATCGGACGCACCGTGGCGATGTTGCACGGAGTTCGACCCAGCATCTTCTTGGCGTCGCTGCCGACGGCGGCGACCGCGCGCGGACCACCCGGGCCACGGTCCTGACGGATCGCGACCACCGATGGTTCGTTCAGGACGATGCCCTGTCCCCTTACGTAAATAAGGGTGTTGGCCGTGCCTAGGTCGATCGAAATATCGTTGGAAAAAAAGCCGCGAAACTTCTTGAACATGGGTCCGCCGTGGTCCGGCTGTGGCTAAAAAGTAAGCGGGCCAGTCTAGTCAGCATGCATCAGGACCGCAAGGACATTCTCGTTAAGAAAGCCTTTGTTTACGCTGTGATATGCGACTTTTACGTAGCTTTTGTCTGACTTTGCGGAGGCGGTCTCGAAGGAAATCGCTCACAAGAGCATCGCCGTTGAGTCAAGTTCCCGGTATGATCGGGAACTTTGGGCCAGGCAGGCGCAAGCGCCGCCCGGACTGCCACTTCATCTGCCAGGGATCATCCTCGCATCATGTCAGCCGTCATTTGTGGATCGCTTGCCTACGACACCATCATGGTGTTCCAGGATCAGTTCAAGAATCACATCCTGCCCGACCAGGTTCACATCCTGAACGTGTCGTTCCTGGTGCCGCGCATGCGCCGCGAATTCGGCGGTTGCGCGGGCAATATCGCTTATAACCTGAAGCTGCTGGGCGCCGACCCGCTGCCGGTGGCCACGGTGGGCCAGGATTTTGGTCCGTACCAGGTCCATATGGAAAAGTGCGGCATCCGCATGGATTACGTGCGTGTGTTCGATGACCAGTTCACGCCGCAGTGCTTCATCACCACCGACCTGGACAACAACCAGATCACTGCCTTCCATCCGGGCGCCATGCTGAGCGCGCACACCAACCACGTGCGCGACATCCCGGATATCAGCTTCGCCATCGTGGCCCCGGACAGCCGCGACGCCATGCTGCAGCACGTGGACGAATTCTCCGCGCGCGGCGTGCCGTTCATCTTCGACCCGGGCCAGGCCATGCCCTTGTTCGATGGCGCCGAGTTCCGCGCGATGATCGAGAAAGCCACTTACGTGATCGTCAACGATTACGAGTCGCAGCTGCTGCAGCAGCGCACGGGCTGGAGCGCCCAGGAGATTGCCTCGCGCGTGAAGGCCTATATCGTCACGCTCGGCCCGCGCGGCTCGCAGATCTACACCGATGGCACCATCCACGAGATTCCGCCGGCCCGGGAACGCCAGGTGATCGACCCGACGGGCTGTGGCGACGCTTATCGCGCCGGCCTGATCTTCGGCATCATGAAGGGCAAGGACTGGCCGACGGTGGGCCGCATGGCTTCGCTGATGGGTGCGCTGAAGGTGGAGCATCCGGGCACGCAGAACCAGCATTTCGACTACGCGTCGTTCTCCAAGGAATTCGAAGAGCAGTTCGGTTACGCGATCGGCTGATCACTCGTCGTTCCGGTACGAACCAACAGCGAGGCCTCCACCATGGAGGCCTCGTCTGTTTTCAGCCCACGCGAAATCCCATGGTGGCGTTCACGGCCGCCTGCCAGCCGCGATAGAGGCCATCCCGCTCAGGTTCGCGCATCAGCGGTTCGAAGCGGCGATCGACCTGCCACAGGCTGGCGATCTCCTCGCAGCTCTGCCAGAAGCCGATGGCCAATCCCGCCAGATAGGCCGCGCCAAGCGCCGTGGTTTCCTGCACGCGCGGGCGCAGCACCGGAACGCCGAGCATGTCGCTCTGGAACTGCGCCATGAAATCGTTCGCGATGGCGCCGCCATCGGCGCGCAGTTCCTTCAACAAGATGCCCGCATCCGCTTCCATCGCCGTGAGCACGTCGCGCGACTGGTAGGCCATCGATTCCAGCGCGGCGCGCACAAAATGCTCCTTGCTGGTGCCGCGGCTCAAACCAAATACCGCTCCGCGCACGTCGCTGCGCCAATACGGCGCGCCGAGGCCGACGAAGGCCGGCACCATGTAGACGCCATCGCTCGATGCCACACGCTCCGCATAGGCCTGCGAGTCCGACGCCTTGCCCAGCATGCGCAGGCCGTCGCGCAGCCACTGGATCACCGAGCCGGCCACGAAAATGCTGCCCTCCAGCGCATAGTCCACCCGATCGCCCAGCTGCCAGGCGATGGTGGTGAGCAGGCCATGCGTCGACGATACGGCCTGCTCGCCGGTATTCATCAGCATGAAGCAGCCGGTGCCATAGGTATTCTTGGCCATGCCGGGACTGAAGCAGGCTTGCCCGAAGAGCGCCGCCTGCTGGTCCCCCGCGACGCCCGCGATCGGCACACTCGCACCGAAGAACTGGGCCGGCGCCGTATGGGCGTAGACCTCACTGCTTGATCGCACCTCGGGCAGCATTGCGCGCGGGATATTGAGCATGGCGAGCAGATCGTCGTCCCAACGGCGACGATGAATGTCGTAAAGCAATGTGCGGGCCGCGTTGCTCACGTCGGTGACATGCGTGGTGCCGCCGCTGAGATTCCAGATCAGCCAGCTGTCGATGGTGCCAAACAGCAGCTCGCCCTTCTCCGCGCGCTGCTGCGCACCCTCCACGTGATCGAGTATCCAGCGCAGCTTAGTCGCCGAGAAATAGGCATCGATCAACAGACCCGTCCGCTCGCGTACGAGCGCCTCATGTCCGGCCTGTTTCAGCTGCTCGCAGATATCCAGGCTCTGGCGCGATTGCCAGACGATCGCGTTATGGATGGGCTGGCCGGTCGCCCGGTCCCATACCACGGTGGTTTCGCGCTGATTGGTGATGCCGATCGCCGCCACCTCGCCGAGATCCACCTGCGTATTGGCAAGCAACTCGGTCACGGTGACCAGCACGCTGGTGAGG
>NZ_JBFTRY010000288.1:0-3321 GCF_056399745.1 Dyella sp. 01N36 | reverse complement strand
CGTCAAGGTTGTGCTGCATTAACGCAGGTATTACGCTTTTACGGCTTTCAAACACCATGTCCGATACCTCCTCCCAAACTGAGTCCAAACCCGCGTCCGCTCCGGTGGAGCAGGTTCCCGTGCCCGCGGTTCCGGCCACGGACAAGACTTCGACGGAGCGAGCGGCCCCCGATCCCACCCGCTACGGCGATTGGGAAAAGAACGGGCGCTGTATCGACTTCTGATTCGCCGCGCCGGCTCGGGTCGGCGTCGTCGGAGCGGGAAGGGCGGTAAAGGGCATCAGCGATTCCACCCAGGATAGCCGCCATGGCAGACACGCAACGACCGCTCTCTCCCCACATGGGCATATATAAGTGGCAAGTGCAGATGGTGACCTCCATCGTGCACCGCGCTACCGGTATCGCCCTCTCCGTCGGAACCTTGCTCGTGTTGTGGGGTGTGTTCTCCCTCGCCAGCGGCGAAGACAGCTATAACCAGTTCAAGACCTGCATCGGCAGCCCCATCGGCATGATCCTGCTGATCGGCTGGAGCTGGGCGCTGTTTTTCCACCTGCTCAACGGCATCCGCCACCTGATCCAGGACGGCGGCATGGGCTACGCCATTCCGCAGTTCGTCCGTTCCAGCTGGCTTTCGATCATCGGCAGCGTGGTGCTGACCATCATCGTGTGGGCCTACGTGCTGACTGCCGGAGGTGCCGCATGAGCGCCAACGGCCCGCAGTACGACGTGCGCAAGCAATTGCGCAACCCCTTGAAGCGCGCCCGCGGCCTCGGCTCGGCGCAGTCCGGTGTCGGTCATTGGTGGACGCAGCGCATCACCGCCGCGGCGCTGGTGTTCCTCGGCATCTGGTTTGTGGTGACGGTGCTGGGCGCCTTGCACGCCGACTACGCCACCGCGCGCGCCATGATCGCCAAGCCCTGGAACGCGCTGCTGCTGGTCGCCTTCGTGCTGGCCATGTGCTGGCACGCGGTGCTCGGCCTGCAGGTGGTGATCGAAGATTACGTCCATACCCGCTGGGTGGAGGTGTCCCTCCTGGTGCTGGTGAAGTTCATTGCARTGCTCGGCACGTTGGCCACGTTGATGGCCGTGCTGCGCGTGGCGCTGGGAGCCTGATTCGATGGAAAGCTACAAGATCCAACAGCATAAGTACGACGTGATCGTGGTCGGCGCCGGCGGCGCAGGCCTGCGCGCCACCTTCGGCCTGGCCGAGAAGGGCCTCAAGGCCGCGTGCATCACCAAGGTGTTCCCGACCCGCTCGCACACGGTGGCGGCGCAGGGCGGCATCTCGGCGGCGCTCGGCAACATGGGCGAGGACGACTGGCGCTTCCACTTCTACGACACGATCAAGGGTTCGGACTGGCTCGGCGACCAGGACGCGATCGAATACATGTGCCGCGAGGCGATCCCGGCGATCATCGAGCTGGAACACTACGGCGTGCCGTTCTCGCGTACCGAGGAAGGCAAGATCTACCAGCGTCCGTTCGGCGGCATGACCACCCACTACGGCAAGGGCACCGCGCAGCGCACCTGCGCCGCGGCCGACCGTACCGGTCACGCCATCCTGCACACGCTGTACCAGCAGGCGCTGGCGCATGACGCCACCTTCTTCATCGAGTACTTCGCCATCGACCTCATCTTCGACGAAGAAGGTGTGTGCCGCGGCGTGCTCGCGCTGGACATGAACGAAGGCACCTTGCACTTCTTCCGCGGCCACGCGGTGGTGCTGGCGACCGGCGGCTACGGCCGCGCCTACTTCAGCGCCACCTCGGCGCATACCTGCACCGGCGACGGTGGCGGCATGGTGCTGCGCGCGGGCCTCGCGCTGCAGGACATGGAGTTCGTGCAGTTCCATCCCACCGGCATCTACGGTTCGGGCTGCCTGATCACCGAAGGCGTGCGTGGCGAAGGCGGTTACCTCACCAACTCCAACGGTGAGCGCTTCATGGAGCGCTATGCGCCCAACGCCAAGGATCTCGCTTCGCGTGACGTGGTCAGCCGCGCCATGACGATGGAAATCCGTGAAGGCCGCGGCGTGGGCGAACACAAGGACCACATCCACATCAACCTGATGCACCTGGGCGCGAACGTGATCCACGAACGCCTGCCCGGCATCGCCGAGTCGGCGCGCATCTTTGCCGGCGTGGACGTGACCAAGGAGCCGATCCCGGTGATCCCGACCGTCCACTACAACATGGGCGGCATCCCCACCAACTATCACGGCGAAGTGGTGCAGAAGCGCGGCGACGACGTCGATGCGGTGGTGCCGGGCCTGTTCGCCATCGGCGAAGCGGCTTGCGTATCCGTGCATGGCGCCAACCGCCTGGGCTCCAACTCGCTGCTCGACCTGGTGGTGTTTGGTCGCGCGGTGTCGCATCGCTGCGCCGAGATCATCAAGCCGGACACGGCCCACAAGGACCTGCCGGCCAGCGTTCTGGACAAGGCTTTGGCCCGTTTCGACGGCCTGCGCAACGCCAAGGGCAGCCTGCCGACCGCGAAGATCCGCGCCGAAATGCAGCGCACGATGCAATCCGATGCGGCCGTGTTCCGTACCGGCGAGTCGCTCAAGGAAGGCTGCGAGAAGATCTCCAAGGTGCGCGAGTCGTTCAAGGACGTGGGCGTCAGCGATCGTTCGCTGGTGTGGAACTCCGACCTGATCGAAACGCTGGAGCTGGCCAACCTGCTCGACCAGGCCGTGGCCACCATGTACTCGGCCGAGCAGCGTCACGAGAGCCGCGGCGCGCATGCCCGTGAGGACTTCCCCGATCGCGACGACCATGTGTGGCAGAAGCACACGATGGTGTCGGTCGATGAAGCCGGCAAGGCCGAGTTCGATTTCCGTCCGGTGCACATGTACACCATGACGAAAGACGTCGACGTCGTGCCGCCGAAAAAGCGCACTTACTGATACCCGGACTGGAGAGCCACTGTGGCTGAGTTTTCGCTTCCTAAAAATTCCAAGGTCCAGCCGGGCAAGCACTTTCCCGCGAAGGACGCCAAGAAGCCGCGCACGTTCCGCATCTATCGCTGGAGCCCGGACGACGGCCAGAACCCGCGCATCGATACGTATGAAGTCGACATGGCTTCGTGCGGCCCGATGGTTCTGGACGCGCTGCTGAAGATCAAGAACGAGATCGACTCGACGCTCACCCTGCGCCGTTCGTGCCGCGAAGGCATCTGCGGCTCGTGCGCGATGAACATCGACGGCACCAATACGCTGGCCTGCACCAAGGCCATCGAGGATTGCGCCTCGGGCGACGTGAAGATCTATCCGCTGCCGCATATGCCGGTGGTGAAGGATCTGGTGCCCGACCTCACGCACTTC
>NZ_JBFTRY010000287.1:0-3333 GCF_056399745.1 Dyella sp. 01N36 | reverse complement strand
ACCCGGATTTGACCATGCCGCCAAGGCGGAAGGTTTTGTAGCTGGTGGCTTGTCCGGTCTGCACCTGGCTGGGCGTGAACAGGTAGTTCATGTTCTGCTGCAGGGCGAACACGATCAGCGCCACCGCCACCACGGCGGCGGCTATCACGAGTAGAACAATGGTAAGCCTGCGCTTGCGTGTGGGGTTCATGCTCATTCGCGTAGGTGCGTCTTAGGGCGCTGAAGGGTTGCGTTGCTGACGGGCCGCCTGACGCGCCATGCGGCCGCGCAGCTCGCGCAGGTTGCGGCGGCGGCGCAGCCACGGATTGATGTAGTCGGCGATCAGCACGATGAAGAACACCGCGTAGGCAGGCCACACATACATGGCGTAGCCGCCCATGGCGAAGAACGCGCTCATGCCTGTCCCTCGCGCTGTGCGATCTGCTTCACCCAGTCCTTGCCGCTCTCCATCGACAGCAGGTCGGTACGCACGCGACCGAACAGGCTGGCGACGTAATAGAACTTGGTGGCGGCCATCATGGTGAGCAGYGGCCACAGCATGGCGGTGCTGATCTTGGACGGACCGAGAATGCGAATCGTGGAACCCTGGTGCAGCGTGTTCCACCAGTTCACCGAGAAATGCACGATCGGCACATTGATGATGCCGATGATGGCGAGGAAAGCGGCGGCACGCGCACCCTGGCGACGATCTTCGAAGGAGTGATACAGGCCGATCACACCCAGATAAAGGAACAGCAGCACCAACTCGGAGGTGAGGCGTGCATCCCAGGTCCACCAGGTGCCCCACATCGGCTTGCCCCAAAGCGAACCGGTCACCAGCGTGACAAAGGTGAAGGCCGCGCCGATCGGCGCCGATTCCATCGCCACCACTTCGGCCAGCTTGATGCGCCATACCAGCGAAATAAACGAGGCCACCGCCATCAGTCCATAGATGAACAGGCTCATCCACGCGCAGGGCACATGGATGAAGATGATGCGGTAGGCGTCACCTTGCTGATAGTCGGCGGGCGCGAGCACCAGGCCGCCGTATAGCGCAACTGCACCCGTCAACAGGGCGAGGCCCAGGGCCCAGGGTCGCAGCGTGCCGGCAAACCGATAGAAGTTCGGTGGCGAGCTGAGCTTGTGTACCCACAAGGGTATCCAGTTGGCCATTGTCTTAAGCGTCCAGAGCTATGCGGAGGGCGGTGGCGCACGCCAGGGGGGCAAGCACCAGGGCCATGACCAGCGCGGCGCCCAGCCAGGCGATGGGCGCGAGCCACGGCAGCCCTTGTTGAGCCGCGGCGACAGCGCCGGCGGCAAAGATCACCACGGGTACGCACAGCGGCAGCAGCATCAGCGCCAGCAGCATACCAGAGCGCCTGCTGCCGGCCGTGAGCGCCACCAGCACGGCGCCGAGCAGGCTCAGCAGTGGTGTGGAGAGCAGCAGCGCATAGACCAGTACCGGCATTACCGCGGTCGGCAGATGCAGCATGCCCGCCAGTAAAGGCGCGATGACGATGAGCGGCAAAGCCGTAGTGATCCAGTGCGCAAGAATTTTCATGCCAAGCATGAGTGCCAGCGGCTGGGGTGAAAGGATGAGTTGTTCGAGCGATCCGTCTTCGATATCGCTGCGGAACATGGCATCGAGCGCCAGCAGCATGGCCAGCAGCATGGTCACCAGCACGGCGCCGCTGGCAATACGCTGCAGCAGCGCCTCCTCCGGTCCCAGCGCAAACGGAAACAGTGTGATGACGATCAGCGCATAAAGCACCGGCATGACGATGTCGCCACGACGACGCCAGGCCAGGGTGAGATCGCGGCGCAGGACGGCGACGCAGGCGGGACCGAGCGGCGCGTGATTCATGCGTGCATGCGCACCCGTTTCGGCTCGCCGTTGAGAAAGCTCACCGCACCATGGCTGGTGACCAGCGCGGCGCCGCCAGCGGCAGCGTGTTGGGTAAGCAGGCGATTGACCAGCTCAATGCCGGTGCGATCGAGGTTGGCGTACGGTTCGTCCAGCAGCCACAGCGTAGCCGGCAGCAACAGCAGGCGCGCAAGCGCCGCGCGTTTCTTCTGGCCGGCGGAAAGCCGGCGCACGGGTTCGTCTTCGTAACCGGCGAGGCCGATGTCGGCCAGTACGTCATCGACGCTGCGTCCATCGCGTGCGCCGTAAAGGCCGGCTGCAACGGCGAGGTTCTCCCGCGCGCTGAGATCGGACTTCAGCCCCAGGTGATGACCCAGGAACTGCGTGTCTCCCAGATGCTCGTCGCGCCGCCACGCCTGGCCGCGCCATTCCAGCGAACCTTCGTCGATATGCAGCAATCCGGCGAKGATGCGCAGCAAGGTGGTCTTGCCGCTGCCGTTGTCGCCCTCCACCAAGGCCACTTCACCCTCGTGCAGGCAGAAGTCCAGCGGGCCGAACACGGGTTCGTCCTGGCGGTAAAACGAGAGCGCCCTGGCCTCGAGCAGAGGCGGGGCGACGGCGGTGGAAGCGGTCATCCCTCGATTGTCCGCAATGCCCGGCAGGCTTGTCCATGCGGCGGGGTGACGCCAGCCAAATCAGCGATATCAGGGTGCATTTCTGGCGTGGCGGGCATGGCTCAGGCCGGCGGTGTGAGACGGAGCTGAGCCAGCGTCGCGCCTCCGCCGTGGACGTAGCCCATTTGTCCAAATCGCCGGGCCAGCGTGTCGAGTGCCGGGACATCCGGTCCGACCACCCAGAGGCTGGCCTCCTTCCACCGACCATCGGGGCTCGCGCCCGTTCCGGCGCGAATGACCACGGTTTCGGGCAGCGCGCGCAACTCGAACAGCAGGGCGCGCTGCGCGATCCGGTTGTCCGGGCGAGGCACCCGCTTGGAAAATGGATGCCATGCCGTGATGAAACCCCATGGCAAGTTCCGCGCGAGATCGCGCAGTTCCGCTGGCAAAGGTTGATCGATATGGATGGTCACCCAGCCGCCACGTGCCAGGCGCACCCGGTAATCGGTGGCCCGGTACGCGGCAAGCAGTGCCTCATCCATGCCGCAGATCGGGCAGGGCGGGAAGCGTGGCGCGCAGGGCGGCGACGGCGGCGTTCAGATCGACCGATGCCGCATCGGCCGAGCCACGCAGCAACTGGTCCAGCAGCACGTCCTGCGCGCGACCGCGCTCATAGGCATATGAGTACGGCAGATGGGTGAAGGTGACCATGCGATAGCGCGCCATGAAGTGTTCCGGCGCACGCTCGGCCAGCAGGGCGCCCAGCGCGCGCTTGGCGAGGTAGTGCGGATCGGCCACCGAGTCGCGCATTTCCACGTAGTTTTCCAGCGCCATCGCCGCGATGGCGTCGCTGTTTGGCTGGCGGATGCGCTGGAA
>NZ_JBFTRY010000286.1:0-3351 GCF_056399745.1 Dyella sp. 01N36 | reverse complement strand
GCACTGAGCAGAGCAGGATGCGTCCTATATCCCTTCATGGAGCGGAATTGAAGCCCACCCGCCCGGGGATTGCAATAGGTTTTCCCTTGAATATCCATAACCTGCGTAAGTTTTGTCAGGCGACATCCAGCTATCGGCCGCAAGCCACGCAAACTGAAGGCGAATTCCCTTATGCCTGCCGAGGAAAAAATCTCAGCAAGTACCGATACTTAGGTGATTCGGGCCGCGTTTACGTCAGGCCAGACGCGAGGTGACCGCCGCGCCGCGGGGGGTGCGCACTTCCATGCGGGCATGGCGCCCGCTCCCGGCATAACTGAGGTGCACGACCAGGTCAGGGGCCGGCAAGGCGCCTGCACCACGCTCGGGCCATTCCACCAGCACCAGGGCCGAGGGATCGGACAGCGCGTCCAGACCCAGCCATTCCAGCTCACCGGGATCGGCAATGCGGTAAAGGTCCAGATGCCAGGCCGGCCGTCCGTTGGCGCGATAGGACTCGACCAGGCTATAGGTCGGGCTCTTGATGCGCTCGCCCACGCCCAGGGCGCCGAGCAGTGCACGGGCAAAGCTGGTCTTGCCGGCGCCCAGGTCGCCATGCAGATAGACCACCAGGCCATCATCGAGCGCGCCGGCCAGGCGGGTGGCCAGCGCGGCGGTGGTGGCTTCGTCGGGGAGATTCCAGCTCGGTTCCGTCATGCGTCGATTCCGTTGAGCAGCCGGCGCAGCGGCTCCAGCAAGTCGCTGGCGATCAATCCACGCTCACCGCCGTGACGGGCCGCCAGATCGCCCGCGCGGGCATGCAGGGCAACACCCAGTGTCGCGGCCTGCCAGGCGTCGCAGCCTTGCGCCAGCAGCGCGGCGACGATGCCGGTCAGCAGATCCCCCATGCCGCCGCTGGCCATGCCCGGATTGCCCCAGGGACATACGGCAACACGCCCGTGCGGATCGGCCACCAGACTACCTGCGCCCTTCAGCACCGCGACGACCCGATAGCGCCTGGCCAGTTCGCGCACGGCCGCAAAACGGTCGGCCGCGATGGCCTTGGTATCGCATCCCAGCAGGCGCGCTGCCTCGCCGGGATGCGGCGTGATCACCGCCGGGCGGGAGAACTCGCACGGCTCAAGCGCGAGCAGATTCAGGCCGTCCGCATCGAGCACCAGCGGCAGATCGGCGTCGAGCGCGGTCAACCACAGTGCATGCCCCCACGCTCCCTGCCCCAGTCCGGGTCCCACGGCGAGCACGCTGGCACGCGGCAGCAAGGCCTCCAGCGCCTGCGGCCCGTTTACCTCATGGGCCATCAGCTCCGGCCGGGCGCTGTTGAGTGCGATCAGATGTTCGGCACGGGTCGCGACGCTGACCAGTCCGGCGCCACCGCGCAGRGCCGCTTCGCCGCACAAGCGGATCGCACCGGCCGTGCCGTGATCGCCGCCGATGGCCAGCACGTGCCCGTTATTGCCCTTGTGCGATTGTCGCGCACGCGGCGGCAGCGTCCACGGCTGCATCAGTTCTGCATCCGCACGGGCGTGCTGCCAAAGCGTTTCCGGCAAGCCCAACGACTCCAACTGCACGGTTCCCACATAGCCCGGCGCCAGCCCCGTATAGAGCCCGCGTTTGGGCGCGATGAAGGTCACGGTGACGCTGGCCTGCACCGCCTCGCCCGGCACATCACCGGTATCGGCATTGACGCCCGAGGGCACGTCCAACGCCAACACCGGCGCGCCGGTCGCATGTATGTGCCGGACCAGCGCAGCGACCTCGGTTGCCAGCGCGCGTTGCAGGCCGGTGCCGTACAAGGCATCGACATGCACATCGACCGACGGAAGCGCGACGGCGTCGCTCCACACGTGCACCGTACCGCCGCCGTGCTCGAACTCGCGACGCGCGCGACCAGCGTCGTCGCCACGGCTCTCGCCCAGCGCAAAAACGTCGGCATGCAGTCCGGCCTCACGCGCCAGCGCCGCCAGCAGGAAGCCGTCGCCACCGTTGTTGCCGGGGCCGCAGTACAYCGCGATGCGCCGCGCCTGCGGCCAATGCTGGCGCAGGCATACCAGCGCGGCAGCGGCGGCGCGCTGCATCAGTTCGTAACCGGGAATGCCGAGCTCTTCGATGGCGCGGCGATCGAGCGCTCGCACCTGTTCGACGGTATAGAGCTCGTGACGATGGGCGTGGGCAGTCATGCGGGGAATTATAGGCATGCCGGCGCAGGCCTTAGCGCACATACCGCCTACAATAGCCGCATGTCCTCCGTTGCCGCTCCACCTGCCGACTACGCTGCGCTTGCGCTCGATATCAAGCGCTGGGCGCAGGAGCTCGGCTTTGCCGATTGCGGCATCGCCGGCACCGAGCTGGGCGAGGACGAGGTGCACCTGAAGCGTTGGCTGGACGACGGCCATCACGGCGAGATGGATTACATGGCCCGCCACGGCGACAAACGCAGCCGTCCGGCGGAACTGGAACCGGGCACGCTTCGCGTCGTTTCCGTGCGCATGGATTACATTCCGCTGGGCACGCGCAACGCGTGGAATGTCCTGGGCGATGCCGAGGCTGGTTATGTCGCGCGCTATGCGTTGGGCCGCGACTATCACAAGCTCATGCGCAACCGCTTGCAGAAGTTGGCCGAGCGCATTCATGGCGCCATCGGCGACTTCGGCTATCGCGCCTTCGTCGATTCGGCCCCCGTGCTCGAAAAAGCGCTCGCCCGAAATGCGGGACTGGGCTGGATMGGCAAGCACACCGTGCTGATCAACCGCGGCGCCGGTTCGTACTTCTTCCTCGGCGAGCTCTACACCAATCTGCCACTGCCGGTGGACGCACCTGCCAGCGCGCACTGCGGGAGCTGCCGTCGCTGCATCGATATCTGCCCTACCCAGGCGATCGTCGCGCCATACAAGCTCGATGCGCGACGCTGCATTTCGTATCTCACCATCGAATTGCGCGGAAGTATTCCCGAGGAACTACGCGAGCCGATCGGCAACCGCATTTTCGGCTGCGACGATTGCCAGCTGATCTGTCCCTGGAACAAGTTTGCGCAGGATGCGACTGAACCGGATTTCGCGCCGCGTCATCGGCTTGATGGCGCGAAGCTGGTGGAGCTGTTCGGCTGGAGCGAGCAGGAATTTCTGCAGCGCACGGAAGGCATGGCCATCCGTCGCACCGGTTACGAAGGCTGGCTGCGCAATATCGCGGTGGCGCTGGGCAATGCGCCTCATTCGGATGAAGTGCGGGATGCGCTGCTTGCGCGCAGCGATCATCCGTCGGAGATCGTGCGCGAGCATGTGGCGTGGGCGCTGGCGAAACATCCTGCCTGACACGCACAACGATGCTTATCCTGTGGGAGCGCACCCTGTGCGCGAC
>NZ_JBFTRY010000285.1:0-3354 GCF_056399745.1 Dyella sp. 01N36 | reverse complement strand
CCGGTGATGTAAGCCGCCGACGGGGACGCCAGAAAGCCCACGGCCTTCGCGATATCGGTCGCCTGACCCAGGTGCCCGAGCGCAATCTGACCCAGCAGCGCCGTACGGGCGTCTTCAGGCAGCGCACGCGTCATATCGGTATCGATGAAGCCCGGCGCCACCACGTTCACGGTGATGCCGCGCGAACCGATCTCGCGCGCCAGCGACTTGGAGAACGCAATGATGCCGGCCTTGGCCGCCGCATAGTTGGACTGGCCCGGATTGCCGGTGACGCCGACCACCGAAGCGATCGAGATGATGCGGCCCTTGCGTGCCTTCATCATGCCGCGCATCACCGCCTTGGAGGCGCGATACACCGAGGTAAGATTGGTATCGAGAATGGCCTGCCAGTCTTCATCGCGCATGCGCATCAGCAGCTGATCGCGCGTGATGCCGGCATTGTTGACCAGGATCGAGACCGGGCCGAATTCCTTGGCGATGCTGTCGATGAGCGCATCGATGGACGCGCCATCGGTCACATTGAGCATGCGGCCATGGCCGCCGTGCGCGGCAAGACGCTCGCCGATCGCCGCCGCACCGCTGTCGCTGGTGGCGGTGCCGATGACCGTGGCGCCCTGCGCCGCCAGTTCGTCGGCAATCGCCGCACCGATGCCGCGGCTGGCGCCCGTGACGAGGACGATTTCACCTTGCAGTGTCTTGCTCATCTGTTATTTCCTTTGGATGGCTAAACGGCAATCCGTCCAGCCGCATGAATCGGGAAAGTGCCGGGAATCAGGCCCACTCGGTACGGGCGGCTTCCAGCTCGGCCGGCGTACCGATGGCGCGCGCTTCCACGCTCTTGTCGATGCGCTTGATCAGGCCTGCCAGCACTTTGCCCGGACCAGCTTCGGCCATGCGCGTCGCACCGCCTGCGACCAGCGCCTGCACGCATTGCGTCCAGCGCACCGGCAGATACAGCTGGCGCTGCAGCGCGCCGCGAATATCGTCCAGGTTGTCGTAGCTGCGCGCTTCGGCGTTCTGCACGACCGGCACAGACGGCAATGCCCAGTTGATGGACGCCATGCGCTCGCCCAGGCGATCGGCCGCGTCGCGCATCAGTGCGCAATGCGAAGGTACCGACACGGCCAGCTTGATGGCTTTCTTCACGCCCTGCTCCGCCAGCTTGGCCAACGCGCGATCCACCGCTTCGGCATTGCCCGCGATGACGAGCTGGCCGGGCGAATTGAAGTTGGCCGGCGACACGACCTGGCCCTGCGCGACTTCTTCGCACACCGCCGCAATCTGCGCATCGTCGCCACCAAGGATGGCCGCCATCGCGCCCACGCCCGGCGGCACGGCGGCCTGCATCAGGCGACCGCGCTCGGCGACCAGTGCAGCAGCGTCATGCAGCGACAACGCGCCGGCACATACCAGAGCGCTGTACTCGCCCAGGCTGTGGCCGGACATCTGCGCAGGCGTCGCGCCACCCAGCTTCTGCCACACGCGCCACACCGCCACGCTGGCGGCGAGCAGTGCCGGCTGCGTGTTCTCGGTGCGGTTGAGGTCCTCTTCCGGACCCTGCTGGCTGAGCGCCCACAGGTCGATGCCCGCGCCCTGCGATGCCTCGTCGAACGTGGCCTTCACTTCCGCATGCGCAGCGGCCAGCTCGGCCAGCATGCCCACGGATTGCGAACCCTGGCCAGGGAAAACGAAAGCTAGCGTGGCGGCGGTATCGGTCATGGATAGGGGTTTTCTGAAATCGAAAAACGGAATGGTGCCAGTAATCAGCGCCATACGCAGCTGTATTCAGTCATTTCGACACGCGACACCTGTAGGAGGGCACCTTGTGCGCGACCACAACGCCCCTCGGTCAGCCCTGAGGCCAGTCGCGCACAGGGTGCGCTCCCACAGGAAAGACAAAGGCCGCCCGGAGGCGGCCTTGTATCTCGTGCAACTGGACAATCAGTAGCGCAACAGCGCCGAAGCCCACGTAAACCCGCCACCAAACGCTTCCAGCAGCAGGTTCTGACCACGCTTGACCTTGCCCGAACGCACGGCGTAATCGAGCGCCAGCGGCACCGAGCCGGACGAGGTATTCGCATGCTCCTGCACGGTGACGATCACCTGCTCCATCGGCATCTTCAGGCGCTTGGCCGTGGCCTCGATGATGCGCAGGTTGGCCTGGTGCGGAATCAGCCAGTCGATCTGCGATTCGTCCATGCCAGCGGCCTGCAACGTTTCGTCGACCAGCGAGTCCAGCGTCTTCACGGCGACCTTGAACACTTCGCGGCCCGCCATGTTGATGCGCACGCCGTGGTTGGGCTCGTCCTTGAAGCCGACCGAGACGCCCACCGGGTTGTACAGCAGATGCTTGAAGCCGCCGTCGGCATGCAGCAGCGTGGCGTAGATGCCCGGCTCTTCCGAGGCTTCCAGCACCACCGCGCCGGCGCCGTCGCCGAACAGCACGCAGGTTTCGCGCTCAGTCCAGTCGACCATGCGGGTCAGCGTTTCCGCGCCGATCACCAGCACTTTCTTGGACTGGCCGCTGCGGATGAACTTGTCGGCAATGCCCAGCGCGTAGACGAAGCCCGAACAGGCCGCATTGACGTCGAACGCGGCGCAACCGTTGGCGCCCAGGCGATGCTGCACGAGGCAGGCGGTGGACGGAAAAATGATGTCCGGCGTGGTCGTGCCGAGCACGATCAGATCAATCTCTGACGCCTTGACGCCGGCAGCTTCGAGGGCGCGCTCCGCGGCTTCGGTGGCCAGGTCGCCGGTGGTCTGGCCTTCGGCGGCGATGTGGCGGCGCTGAATGCCGGTGCGGCTGACAATCCATTCGTCACTGGTCTCGACGATCTTCTCGAGATCGGCGTTGGTCACCACTCGCTCAGGCAGTGCGCTGCCGGTGCCGGTGATGCGGGCGTAAATCTGGGCCATTAACTTTCCATGCGACGGGTTGGGAAAAGCAGCCTCAACAGCTCAAGCCAGCTTCCAAACCGCCAACGTTACGTGGGTGATCGCATAAACGCAAAGCGGCGCGAAATCGCGCCGCCATGCGGAACCGTATCCCTTGCGGGAAACGATTAATCCTCTTCGACCACCGCGCCGGCGGTCTGGATGACCTTCTTGCCGCGGTAGTAGCCGTCCTTGGTGACGTGGTGGCGCAGATGCACCTCGCCGCTGGTCGGATCGGTCGACAGCTGCACGGTCTTCAGCGCATCGTGCGAACGACGCATGCCGCGGGTGGACGGGGTCTTGCGGCTCTTGGCAACGGCCATGGCGAATCTCCAGCTAAATCAGTTTTTCTTGAGTTCGCGCAAAACCGCGAACGGGTTATCGGAACGCCCTTCGCTGGAGACTTCCTCCGGCGTGGGG
>NZ_JBFTRY010000284.1:0-3357 GCF_056399745.1 Dyella sp. 01N36 | reverse complement strand
GTTCCATCCTGAATTCAATGCGGATGTGATGCGCGCCTACATTGACCGCAAGCACCACGACATGAAGCGCGAAGGCTTCGATCCGCACCACACGTTTAAGCAGGTTGCCCCGACTCCGCTGGCGCGCCGCCTGTTCCGGCAGTTCTCGCGTCACCATGGGCTGGCCGCCGGCTGACATGACTGTCACGCTCACGGTCTAGAATCGGGCCATCGGCGCGAAGCTTCCACAGAGCGCCGTCACATGGACGAACACCATGGGTCGACAACCGCATGTACACCGCGCATCGGTCATTGCGATGCGGCTGGTCGACATTGCCGACACCATCGATCTGACCGCCGCCGAATCACTTTGGGCGCAACGGGCGCGTACTGCCGCCGCCCGCAGTCGGTTGGTGACCGCGCCGACGAAGGCGCTGACGTTCGGCGTACCACCCGTCGAGTTGACCCTGGGTCCCATCGAGGTTGATGTCGGTGGCCGCGCCTTGCAAGCCACCGCGCTCGCGAGGCTCTACGAGTTCGGAGTCGCCGCCTTATCCATCAGCGTGCCTGCCGACGATCTCTCATGGGTGGACTTCAGCGCGCGAGTGAATGCAGTCGATGCCGCGTTTGGTCTGGCCTCCGATTCAGACGCGTGGACGCGTCTGCTGGCGCAGATCACGGACATCGTGGGGCCCGCGCTGTTGCGGCCGAGTGTGGCCGTCCTGCACGAGGACTATCTACTGGGCCTGGTACATGCGCTCGAAGGAGTCGTGAGTACAGCAACGCTTCACGACGAGCTGGACCTTGTGCCCTTGCTTGCCGGTGAATCACGACCGCTCTCCGAGTCTGCTCGCCAGGAACTGCTGCGGCAGCGCTTTTCGTATTACACCGACGATCTGGCCGTCGTCACCTGGGACCGCGCCTTCATCTACGAACCGCGCGGTGAGTCGGACGTGGTCGATATTCTCGAAGTGGCGAACGCCCAGCTATTGGAGTTGCGCTACTACGACGAATTGCTCGATGCCGAACTGCCACGCATGTACGACCTGGTGGAAGCGACGCACAACGTCGCCAACCCTTTTGCAGCGCGACGCTACGCCGATCTGGCGCGGCATCTATACACGCTCGTGGCGGAAGTCACCGAGATCACCGAGAAAGTCGACAACGCACTGCAAGTCACCGAGGACGTTTATCTCGCGCGCGTTTATGCGGCGGCACTCGAGTTGTTTCGCGTACCGCATGTCAGCAAAGCCGTCGATCGCAAGCTGGCCATCATCCGCGACAGCTACGCGGCGTTATATGAAGAGGCATCGAGCAAGCGGGGCGAGCTGATGGAGCTGGCCATCATCGTGTTGATTGCCGTGGAGATCCTGATCGCGGTAATCCGCCACGTCTAGCCAGCGATTCAGCGCCCGCGCGGCGGCATCGGAAACGGCGTGATCTTCTGGCCGTCGCTGGCATCACGGATCACCAGCGCGCCCTTGCTCTCCACTTCCTCGACCCGCACCACCGATTGCATCGGCAGGTGCAATACGCGCGTGTCCTTGAACTCGTCGCGCAGCTTCTCTTCGGTGGGATCCACCAGCAGGCCTTCGCCCACGGGCTCGAACACCAGTTCGCCGACTTCGGTGAAACCCCACAGGCTGCTTGATGCCACGTGGCGGGCATAGAGCTCGTAGCACTTGCCCAGATGCAGGAAGGTGACTTTGTAGAGTTTCTTGTTGCGCATGAGCCTATGTTATCCGCGTAGACGCCGCGCGATGCCTTCTCGCGAAAACAAGGCAAACACCACGCCAAACAGGAAGCCGGCGATATGCGTCCACCACACTACCGCACCATAACTGGGCCCGGCGTAGCTGAAGAGCAACTGCAACAGCACCCAGATGCCGATCAGGAGAAAGGCCGGGACGCGCACGAATTCCAGGTAGAGACCCAGGGGCAACACCAGTCCTAGTCTCGCGCGGGGAAACAGCGCTATGTAGGTTCCCAGCACCGCCGACACGGCGCCGCTGCAGCCGATGATCGGCGAACGCACGCCAGTCAACGAAAGCGCACCGACTAGGTTCGCCACCATGCCACCGAGCACAAACAGCAGCAGGAAGCGCAGCGAGCCCAGTGCGCGTTCCGCCGGCAAACCAAAGATCACCAGGAACAATAGATTGCCCAGCAGATGCAGCCAGGCGAGATGGATGAAGAGCGCGGTGAACAGGCGTAGCAGCGATGGATCGTGCAATTGCGGCAGCAGCGGCGCCTTCGGATCGAAGATGTTCGCCGGCACGGTACCCCATTCGAGCCACATCGACATGCGCTGCGGCCCAGGCATCAAGGCCAGGCCGACGAAACTGATCACGCACACGACCACCACGAGCACGGTGGCCCATTGGACATGCCGACGACGGCGGGTTTCGACATGGACAAACACTGGAAACGCTCCGCGGCTTGCAGCTCAGGTGAGCTTTGCATCATAGGCGATAAGTTTTTGCTGCACAGCGCGCATCGGACGACTTCGGCGCTTTCAGACGATGCCCGTGGCAGTTGGCCGTGTATCGATGCAGCAAAATTTTCAAAGCGCACAAAGACAAACGCCTTCCCGGATGGGAAGGCGTTTGAGGGATAAAGCCCCTGGCGGTGACCTACTCTTGCATGAGAATTCACACTACCATCGGCGCAGCTGCGTTTCACTTCCGAGTTCGGGATGGGATCGGGTGGGGCCACAGCGCTATAGCCGCCAGGGAAGGGGTGCGGACAGCGCACGAATGCGCCAGTCCGGCAAAGGGGTAAACGAGTGACAAGCGTCGAGGTGAAATTTTGTTTCGAGATGCATTCGTCGAAGCGTGCTGTTCCTGAGGAGTGCGGCCATGGATGGCCGCTTTTACTCGCGCAGGAAGCGCGTTAAACAAAGCGTCTTGGGGTTATATGGTCAAGCCTCACGGCTCATTAGTACGCGTAAGCTCAATGCATTGCTGCACTTCCACACCGCGCCTATCAACCACCTAGTCTTGATGGTGCCTTAAGGAGACTCGAAGTCTCGGGAGATCTCATCTTGAGGCGCGCTTCCCGCTTAGATGCTTTCAGCGGTTATCGCTTCCGTTCGTAGCTACCGGGCAATGCCATGGGCATGACAACCCGAACACCAGCGGAACGTCCACTCCGGTCCTCTCGTACTAGGAGCAGCCCCTCTCAAATCTCCAACGCCCACGACAGATAGGGACCGAACTGTCTCACGACGTTCTGAACCCAGCTCGCGTACCACTTTAAATGGCGAACAGCCATACCCTTGGGACCGGCTACAGCCCCAGGATGTGATGAGCCGACATCGAGGTGCCAAACACCGCCGTCGATATGAACTCTTGGGCGGTATCAGCCTGTTATCCCCAG
>NZ_JBFTRY010000283.1:0-3399 GCF_056399745.1 Dyella sp. 01N36 | reverse complement strand
CAATCGGCTCTACCAGTTGCACGGCAAGACCCTGGACACCATCGAATGGCCCGTATCGCCCGATCTCACGCGGGCAAGCGCGTTTGCGATCGATCGCGACGATCGCCCCTGGCTGGCACTGGCCGAGCACGGCCTGTACCAACTCAAACAGGGACAATGGCAACGCGTGGTGCCCCTGCCCGCGCTGGCCGATGAAACACCCACGGCGCTGGCGAGTGGCGAACATGGCGACGTGTGGATCGGTTATGCAGGCGACCGCCTGGTGCGCATCGACGAGCAAGGCGCGCATCTCTACAGCGCGGGCGACGGACTGCACGTGGGCACCATCACCGCCATCGTGGTCGAGGCCGGCGACCTGCTGATCGGCGGAGAGCAAGGGCTGGCGCGCCTGCGCGACGGCCGCCTCGCATCGATGCCGGTGCAGGACAACGACACCTTCAGCGGCATCACGGGCATCGTGCGCACCGCCAATGGCGACCTGTGGCTCAATACCGGCAAGGGCGTCGTGCGGATCGAATCTGACGAAGTCACCGCCGGCTTCGAACGATCGGACCATCAACCGGCCTATCGTCTGTTCGATCTGCGCGACGGCCTGCCTGGCATCGCCAAGCAAGGCGCCATCCTGCCGACCACCGCCGTGGACGGTCGCAATCGTTTCTGGTTTCTCACCAACCAGGGGCCGGCGTGGATCGATCCCTCCAAACCTTTCAACAATCCATTGCCGCCGCCGGTGGCGATCACCGCGATCATTGCCAACGGCCGGCGCTACGCCGCCGGCCAACGCATCGTCTTGCCCAAGGGCACGACCAATCTGCAGGTGCAATACAGCGCGGCAAGCCTGGCCATTCCCGATCGTGTGCGCTTTCGCTATCGGCTCGATGGCGTCGACGCCGCCTGGCAGGACGTCGGCAATCGCCGCGAGGCGTTCTATTCCAACCTGGATCCCGGCAATTACCGATTCCATGTGATTGCCGCCAACGACGATGGCGTGTGGAACCTTCAAGGGGCGGAGATCAGCCTCGGCATTGCGCCGTGGTTCTACCAGTCCTGGTGGTTCTATGTGTCGTGCGCCGTCGTCCTTGGCAGCCTGGTCGCCGTGTTCTTCCTGTGGCGAACCCGGCTGGCGGCCGATCGTGTGCACCTGCAGTTGATGGAGCGCATGAACGAGCGCGAGCGCATCGCCCGGGAAATCCACGATACCTTGCTGCAAGGCGTGCAAGGCCTGTTGTTGCGCCTGCAGGCGCTGATGTCGCGGCCAGTACCCGATCAAGAGCAGGCCGATGTACTCAACGCCGCCATCGAGCAGGCCCGGCAGATGGTGATCGAAGGGCGCGACAAGATCATCGCCTTGCGCGGTGACGAACCGCAGCACAATGAACCGGTTCAGTCGATCCTCGCGGTAGGTGAGGACTTGGCTTCGCTGTACCCGGGCGTGAGGTTCCGACTCAGCGCCGAAGGCGAGCCGCGCGCCCTGCTGCCCAGCGCGCGCGATGAAATCATCGACATCGTCCGCGAGGCGATCCGCAACGCCTTCGTCCACGCCGAGGCGCGCCAGGTGGAGGTCCACGTGGATCACCAGCCACGCTGGCTGCGTGTGCGCGTGGCGGACGATGGCAGCGGCCTGGATGAAGCCACCGTGCGAGCAGCGGTGGACGCCGGGCACTGGGGCATCGTCGGCATGCGCGAGCGCGCGCAACGACTCGGCGCAAAGTTATCGCTGCGGCAGCGCGACCCGCATGGCACGCAATGGTTGCTGAGCGTCCCGTGCCGCGCGGCTTACCGCGCGACCAGGGACGAGCGCCGCAGCACTGACCGACCCGTCACGCCGTGAGCGCCATTCGCTCCACGGCGTGACCAGCGAGGCCTCTACTTCGACTCTTTTTCCATCAAGGTGTCCACCAGGTTGGCAGGCACTTCCTCGTAGTGGTCGAACTCCATGGTGAAGGTGCCGCGCCCGCGCGTGGCCGAGCRCAGGAAGTTGATGTAACCAAACATTTCCGCCAGCGGCACAAAGCCCTGCACGAAAGCCTGCGTGCCCTTCTGGCCCTGGTCGCTTACGGTGCCGCGACGACGGTTGATGTCGCCGATGACATCGCCGAGGTAGTCCGCCTCGGTGACCACTTCCAGCCGCATCACCGGCTCCAGCAGCTTGGGCTTGCTTAGCCGCTGTGCCTCGCGGAAGCACTGCCGCGTGGCAATCTCGAACGCCAGCGCCGACGAGTCGACGTCATGGAACTTGCCGTCGATCAGGCGCGCCTTGAAGTCCACCACCTCGTACCCGGCGATCTGTCCCTCGCGCGACTCCACATTGACGGCGTGCTCCACGGCGGGGATGTATTCGCGCGGCACGCGGCCACCGACGATCTCGTCGGAGAACACCACGCCGCTGCCCGACTCCTGCGGCTCGAAAATCATGGTGACTTCGGCAAACTGGCCCGAACCACCCGACTGCTTCTTGTGCGTATAGGTGTGTTCCACCGTACGACCAAAGGCCTCGCGGAAACTCACCTTGGGCTTGCCCATATTGGCGTCCACGCCCAGCTCGGTGCGCATGCGGTCGATGGTCACCTCCAGGTGCAGCTCGCCCATGCCCTTGAGCACGGTCTGGCCGGTTTCCTTGTCCATCTCCAGGCGTAGCGACGGATCGGCCTTCACCATCTTGTAGAGCGCCGCGGACATCTTGTCGATGTCGTTGCGGGTCTTGGGCTCCACCGACACGCTGATCACCGGATCAGGGAAGCGCATGCGTTCCAGCAGCGCAGGATGCGCCGGATCGGACAAGGAGTCGCCCGTCTCGGTTTCCTTCAACGACACGAATGCGCAGATGTCGCCCGCGCGCACCTCGTCGATTTCCCTGGTCGCATTGGCCTGCACTTCGACGATGCGGCCGATGCGTTCCTTTTTGCCGCGGGTGACGTTCTGCAAGGTGTCGCCCTTCTTGATCACGCCCGAATACACGCGGCAGAACGTGAGCGTGCCGAACTGGTCGTTGATCACCTTGAAGGCGAGCGCGCGGGCCGGCGCTTCATCGATCACGCCCTGCTCGCCGGTGACGTGACCGTCCTCGTCCACCAGTGCAATGCCGCCGTTCTCGCCGGGATACGGCATATAGTCGATCACCGCATCCAGCAACTGCTGCACGCCCTTGTTGCGATACGAGGAGCCGCAGAACACCGGCACCAGCTTGCCGGACACGCAGCCCTTGCGGATGCACTGCTTCAACATTTCCGGATCGAACTCGCCCGTTTCGATCAGGCGATCGAACGCAGCGTCGTCCATGGCCAGCGCGTATTCCAGCGTCTCGTGGCGCAGCTTTTCAAGGTTGTCCACCCACGCCTGGTCGGCCGCCGTGCTGAACTTCACGCGGCTGGCCACTTCGTTGAGCGGCACGGTATCCCA
>NZ_JBFTRY010000282.1:0-3400 GCF_056399745.1 Dyella sp. 01N36 | reverse complement strand
CTTGTGCGCGAACGCAGCGCCATGTCGCCTCTGCTTCGCCTGGTTGTCGCGCACAAGTGCGCTCCTACAGTGGTCCGTCGCCAGAAGCGCTGCGCTCTCGCAGCGTTCGCGCGCAAAAGAAAAGGCGGCCTATGGCCGCCTTTCTTCTGTGCATGTAGCGCGATCAGCGATCGGCGACGCGGCTCTGAGTGGCCGGATCACCCACCTTGGCGCCGCTGTCGCCACGCGGCGGCGGAGGCGGCGGCGTAGAGCCGCTGGAGTTCTTCGACCAATCCGCCGGCGGGCCAGGTACGCGGCCAGCCATGATGTCGTCGATCTGGCGCGCGTCGATGGTCTCGTACTGCAGCAGCGCGTCGGCCATCACGTGCAGCTTGTCGATGTTGTCGGTCAGCAGCTGCTTGGTGCGGGCGTAGTTGCGATCGAGGATGGCACGCACTTCCTCGTCGATCTTGCGCGCCGTCTCATTGGAGACGTTCTTGTGCTGCGTGACGGCGCGGCCGAGGAACACTTCGTCCTCTTCCTCGCCATAGGTCACCGGACCGAGCGTGTCGGACAGGCCCCACTTGGTGGCCATGTTGCGGGCCATCTTGGTGGCGCGCTCGATGTCGTTGGACGCACCGGTGGTCACCTTGTCCTCGCCGAAGATCAGCGCCTCGGCCACGCGGCCGCCGTACAGCGAGCACAGCTGCGATTCGATCGCCACGCGGTTCATGCTGTACTTGTCGCCCTCGGGCAGGTACATCGTCACGCCCAGCGCGCGACCGCGCGGGATGATGGTGACCTTGTAGACCGGGTCGTGCTCGGGCACCAGACGGCCGACGATGGCGTGACCGGCTTCGTGATACGCCGTCAGCTTCTTCTCGTCCTCGCTCATGGCCATCGAGCGGCGCTCGGCACCCATCAGGATCTTGTCGCGCGCCTTGTCCAGATGAATCATGCGCACGTCGCGGGCGTTCTCGCGTGCGGCAAACAAGGCAGCCTCGTTCACCAGGTTGGCGAGATCGGCGCCCGAGAAGCCCGGGGTACCGCGCGCGATGGTCATCGCATCGACGTCCGAGGAAATCGGCACGCGACGCATATGCACCTTGAGGATCTGCTCACGGCCCTTCACGTCCGGCAGGCCCACCACGACCTGGCGGTCGAAGCGACCCGGACGCAGCAGTGCGGGATCGAGCACGTCSGRACGGTTGGTGGCGGCGATCACGATGACACCTTCGGTGCCTTCGAARCCGTCCATYTCCACCAGCAWCTGGTTSAGGGTCTGCTCGCGCTCGTCATGACCGCCGCCCAGACCGGCGCCGCGRTGACGRCCGACCGCRTCGATTTCGTCRATGAAGAYGATRCASGGCGCSTGCTTCTTGGCSYKCTCGAACATGTCGCGCACRCGGSYSGCGCCSACGCCSACGAACATYTCMACGAAGTCCGAACCGGAGATSSWGAAGAACGGCACCTTGGCTTCGCCGGCGATGGCCTTGGCCAGCAGCGTCTTGCCGGTACCCGGGGGACCGACCATCAGCACGCCGCGCGGAATCTTGCCGCCCAGCTTCTGGAACTTGCCCGGATCGCGCAGGAATTCGACCAGCTCGCCGACTTCTTCCTTGGCTTCATCGCAGCCGGCGACGTCGCTGAAGTTGACCTTGATCTGATCCTCGCCCTGCAGCTTGGCGCGCGAGCGGCCGAAGCTCATGGCGCCGCGACCACCCGCACCGGCCTGCATCTGGCGCATGAACCAGATGAACACGCCGACGATCAGGATGATGGGCAGCCAGTTGAGCAGCAGGCCCAGCAGCGAGAAGCCGTTGTTGGAAGGCTCCTGGCGGACCTCGACGCCCTTGTCCTGCATCTGCTTGACCACCCCGTTGGTGGACCAGCCCAGGACCGGTGCGACCGTGCGGAACGAGCTGCCGTCCTTCAGCTTGCCGCTGATGGCGGCCGGCTGGTCGGCACTGATGTTGGCCGAGGCCACGTTCCCGTTGTCGACGCTCTGCACGAAGCTGCTGTAAGGCAGGTCCGACGAGGAGGCGCCATGCGGGTTGAAGCTCTGGAACACGGTGAGCAGAACCACCGCGATGATCAGCCAGAGCAGCAGGTTTTTCGCCATTTCATTCATGCACGGTTCTCGCCGGATTGCCCGCCATGGATCTTTCGGCCCACAGCTAATGCATACACCTCCCGCGAACGCGCGCGGGAGGCCTTGGGTTTACGCATCGTTACGCGGGTGAAGTCTGCGCGCAAGCTGCGGATGTAGTCGTCAAAGCCTGTCCCCTGGAACAACTTGATCAGAAACGAGCCGCCGGGCTTGAGCCATTGGCGGCTGAAGTCCAGCGCCAGCTCGGCCAGGTCCATTGCCCGGATCTGATCCGACAGGGCCACACCACTCATATTGGGGGCCATATCAGACAGCACAAGATCGACCTGTTGCCCCTGCAGGCGGCTTTCCAGCTCCTGCAGCACCGATTCCTCGCGAAAATCGCCCTGAAGGAAGTCCACGCCGCCAATGCCCTGCATCGGCAGGATGTCCATGGCTACCACGTGACCGGTGTCGCCCAGGCGCTGGCGTACCAGCTGCGACCAGCCGCCGGGGGCGGCGCCCAGGTCGACCACGCGCATATTGGGCTTGAGCAGGCGATCCTTGTCGATCAGCTCTTCCAGCTTGAAAACGGCACGCGAACGCAGCCCCTCAGCCTGGGCTTTCTTCACATAAACATCATCGAAGTGCTCCCGCAGCCAGCGGGAACTACTTTTGCTGCGAGCCATAGGCCGAGGTGCCACAGATACGGGGGAGATGGCCGCATGATACCCTTACCTGTCCTATCGCAGTGAATCCGAGACTGAACGCATGGCACTTTCCAATTCGCAGCGCCGCTACCTGCGCAGCCTTGCGCACGATCTCAGCCCCGTCATCCTGCTGGGCGCCAAGGGCGCGACCGAGGCTGTGCGCAAGGAGTTGGATCTGGCGCTGTCCCAGCATGAGCTGGTCAAGGTGAAGCTGTCCGGCGGCGACAAGGACGAGCGTCAGCAGCAGATCGACTTCCTGGCTGAAGGCACGCAGTCCGAAAGCGTGCAGCAGATCGGCCACATCGTGGTGCTGTTCCGCCGCAACGAGGACGAGCCCAAGCTCGCCCTGCCCCGCTAAGGGCCACCCGGCGATGGATCTGTCGCTCGATCGTCCCGAAGGCTATCTCTTTGTGCGCCGTGTCGGCGCCCATGGCATTACCGTGGTGGATCGCGAGTTCACCCGCAGCTTCCTGTTGTCGCCCGAGCGCCTGGTGGAAGACTGGCCGGTCGCGGCTGCGTCTGAGCTGGACGCCAGTCATATCGACGCCATCCTCGCCTTGAAGCCGGAAGTGGTGCTGGTGGGCACTGGCGAGCGCCAAGTGTTCCCGGCCCAGGCCTTCAT
>NZ_JBFTRY010000281.1:0-3433 GCF_056399745.1 Dyella sp. 01N36 | reverse complement strand
AACTCCTCGGAGAACACGGCGAAGATGAAGTCGGTGGTGTGCTCGGGCAGAAAATCCAGGCGCGACTGCGTACCGTGCTGCCAGCCCTTGCCGACCACGCCGCCGGAACCCACTGCAATCTGCGACTGGATGATGTGCCAGCCGTTGCCCAGCGGATCGGACTCGGGATCAAGCAGCGTACGCACACGGTTGCGCTGGTATTCGTGCAGGAAATGCCAGGCCACCGGAATCATGCCGCCGACCACGGCCAGCAGGCTGCCGATCTTCCACCAGCGCATGCCCGAGAGGAACAGCGCGAACGCGCCGGCGGCCGACACCAGCAAGGCGGTGCCGAGATCGGGCTGTTCCGCAATCAATCCGGCCGGGATCGCGATCAGGATGCCGACCACCACGATGTCCTTCCAGCTCGGCGGCAGCTGCCGCGGATGCAGGTACCAGGCCACCATCATCGGCATGGTGAGCTTGAGCAATTCGGACGGCTGGAACGACATGATGCCCAGGTTGAGCCAGCGCTTGGATCCGCTGCGGACCTCGCCGATGCCGGCGACCACCAGCAGCAGGAACACGCTGCCGGCGAACAGYCACGGCGTCCACGTGCGCAAGGTCTGCGGCGGAATGCGCGAGATCAGCATCACCAGCACACCGCCCATGGCAAAGCGCGCCGCCTGCCCGCCGATCATCGCCATATTGCCGCCACTGGCGCTGTACAGCGTGACGAGTCCCACGCCGGCCAGCGTGATCAGGCCCAGGGCGAGCGGGATGTCCATGCGCGGCCGCTTCATCACGCGGCGCACGAGGTTCACCAGGCTTACCTGCAATTCGTCGATCACGGGTTGCCTCCGTCGTCGGGCGTCGCCGAGCTGCTGCTTTCGGCGGGCATGGCGGACAGGTCGGCAGGCGTGGCTACCGGCGTGTCTTCAGGTAGTTCCGCTGCGCTCGACGGCGGGGCCGGGCCACCTTCTGGCGTATTCGACGGCGGCACAGGGCCACCTGTGGAGGCAAGCCATGCCTCCATCACCTTGCGCACGATGGGGCCAGCATCGGAAGCGCCCCAGGCGCCCGATTCCAGCATGGCCACCACAGCGATGCGCGGTGCTTCTGCCGGCGTATAGCCGATGAACCAAGCACGGTGACGTGTCGCCAGATACGCCAAATTCTTGTTGGTGTCGTAGTCATTGCTGCGACGAGAAAAGCGTTCCGCCGTGCCGCTCTTGCCCGCCACCAAATAAGGAAAGCCAGTGAACTGTCCCTTGGCCGTACCGCCGGCTTCGTTGACCACCGCCAACATGCCCTGATTCACGACGTCCCAGTCGTGCGGTTTGTGGATGAGCGACGGACCGGAAGRCGGATTCGGCAAAGGCACAGGACGCTCCTTCACGGCAGAGGTCGCCATGACCWGGCGCGGCGCGTATGGCGTGCCATGACCGGCGAATGTTGCCGTGGCGTGCGCAAGCTGCAGCGCGGTGACGGTCCAGTAACCCTGGCCAATGCCGGCAATGATGGTTTCGCCTTGGAACCATGGAAACTTGCTGCGCGTCGCCTTCCACTCGCGCGACGGCAGAATGCCTTCGGATTCACCCAGCAGATCGATGCCCGTCTTCTTGCCGAAGCCAAGACTGCCCATCCAGCCGGCCAGGCGATCAATGCCCATGTCCAGAGCGAGGCGATAGAAATAGGTGTTGGTCGACTTCTGAATGGCGCGCACCATATTCACGGTGCCATCGCCGCCACGTGTGTCATCGCGATAACAACGCTGCTGCCCCGGTATACAGAACTCACCCGTCGACAACACCGTGTCCTCGGGACGACGAACACCGAGCTCTAGACCACCCAACGCCAGGAACGGCTTCACCGTCGAACCCGGCGGGTACGCACTCTTGAGCGCACGATTGAGCAGCGGCTTGTCTTCGGCATTCATGTAGCCGGTGTAGTCGGCCTTGCTGATGCCGTTGACGAAGAGGTTCGGGTCATAGCTCGGCACGCTGACCATCGCCAGCACCTGGCCATTGCGCGGATCGATCGCCACCGACGAACCCGGTCGACCCTGGAAGGCGTCATTGGCGGCCTTCTGCACACGCATATCGATGCTGAGGTAAAGATTCTTGCCCGGCGTGGGTGCGTGGGTTTCCAGCACACGCTGCACGCGGCCGTCGGCGTTCACTTCGACCAACTCGTAACCGGGCTCGCCGTGCAACATGTCCTCGTAGGAACGCTCCAGGCCGCTGCGGCCCACGTGGCTCGTACCTTTGTAGCGATCCGGATCAAGCCGGTTCATGTCATCGGCGTCGATGCGGCTCACATAGCCCACCACATGCGCGAACAACGGACCGTACGGATAGCGACGGGTCAGATAAGGCACCACGTCCAGGCCTGGAAAACGCCAGCGATTGATGGCGAAACGGGCAATGTCGTCTTCGGTGAGATGCAGTTTCAGCGGCACGCTGTCAAAGCGACGATTCTGCTTGAGCTGCTTCTTGAAGGCGTCGATGTCGCCGTCGTCCAGCGGTATGACCTCGCGCACGGCGGCCAGCATGGCCGGCAAGTCCTTCACCTGCTCCGGCACTACTTCCAGGCGGAACGCCGGCACGTTGTCGGCCAGCAGCACGCCGGAGCGATCAAAGATCAGGCCACGCGCCGGCGGAATCGCGCGCGGCTTCACGCGATTGTTTTCCGAGCGCAGGGCAAATTCATCGTGACGCTGCACCTGCAGGTACTGATAGCGCGCCACCAGCGTGCCAAGCCCGATAAGAATCAGCGCAAAGCCGACCATCGCGCGCACGCGGAACAGCGCGGCTTCGCCACGCGTGTCCTTGATGGAGCGTCGCCGTATGGCCATGGCGTTACTGGATGCGCAAGCGCATGCGCAGGTCGTCCATGAGCAGGAACAGGAACGGCCACAGCGCTGCGCCCACAAACGGCGAAATCCACCACGTCGCCGGCGGCAACGCGTCACCTGCAAATGTGCGCACGATCAGCAGCAAGATGCGGTCGTTCAGCAATAAGGCCAGCACGGCCAGGGTCTGCTGCCACATCGGGAAGAAACGCAGGCGCGAACGGAAGCGCAGCGCGATGAACACCAGCGCGCACAAGCGCATGGCCTGCTCACCCAGCAGTACGCCATCGAGCAGGTCCGCGCACAGGCCGATGATGAAGGCCATGCCCAGCGTCACGCGGTCGCCCGACTCCAGCGCCCAGTACAGCAGGAACAAGGCCGGCCAATACGGCTTGAACGGCTGCAGCGGCGCCGGCAGCGGAATCAGCATGGAGAGCACGGCGAACACCAAGGTGCCGACGAACCACAACAGACTGACGCGTGGTTTGCTCATGGCTGCACCGGCGGGTTCGTCGTTGAAGGCGGCGTCTGCGCCGGCGTGGTGCTGGCGCGCGGCGGCGGCGCCGCGCTGGCAGCGGGTGCCGGTGCGGGAGCCAGGTC
>NZ_JBFTRY010000280.1:0-3469 GCF_056399745.1 Dyella sp. 01N36 | reverse complement strand
CCACGTAGTTTGTATGATTTCAATCATACTATTGACAGCGGACATCGCAAGTGGCAGCGCCTGAGACGCCGCCGAATCACGCACGGGGCGGCTCGTTCGACGGCGGTTCGGTCGCGGCAGGGGCCACGACCACCGGTTCCACGATCACCGTTTCACGCCGCGGGAAGGTCATGCTGGGCAGCACGTCGTCGCGTCGGATCAGCCCGTGGTAGAGCGCGGCGCCCATATGTCCGAGTACGGTGACGAACAGCAGATAGGCCAACCATCGATGCGTGACTCGTAGCCACGCATAGGTTTCGCCGTCGAACGAAAGCAGCGGCGGCAGATGCAACGAACCACCGAGCGAAATCGGGTAACCGCCCGCCGAAAGCATCGCCCAGCCCACCAGCGGCAGCGTGAGCATCAGCGCATACAGCACCCAATGCGAGGCATGCGCCACCCACTGCATCAACGGCGGCATATCGGCCGGCAAGGGCGGCGGCGGGTGGCGCCAGCGCACGGCAAGGCGGATCAGCGCCAGCACGAAGATGGTGGCGCCCAGCGGCTTGTGGAGGGCGAGCAGCCATTGGTGTTTTTCCGACACGGTCGACACCATGCCCACGCCAACGAACAGCATGGTGAGGATCAGCAAGGCCATCAGCCAGTGCAGCAGGCGCGCGAGCGGATGAAACGCGCCGGGATAGGTAGCGTGCTTGGCATTCATCACGGGTGCTCCGAGGGCGTGGTCGCGCGCGCGGCGCCGGGGACATGCGCTTCTTCGCTGGTGCGGCGCAGATAGGACACGGCATAGGCCGCGGAGCGCGCTGGCAGCAGCGGGTCGTCGGAGATTTCGATGCCTGCGGGAACGATGGTCGGGTCGTAATTCACATCGCGGCAGGGGCCGCTGTCCTGCGGCTGCTCGCTTTCGATCACCAGCGTGCCCGCGTCGATCGTGTGGCGATCGGCGGGCCATTGCTTGGTCGCGTCATTGGTGGGATCGCCGGGCTCGGCCAGGGTTACGCGCAGCTGCCAACGCTGTGGTCCTTGCGCCAATCGCTGCTGCAAGTCCTTGGCCAGATAATCCGGGTCGCCGGCTTGCGGGCCGGTGCCGGCATCGTCGTTCGCGACAGGGGTGACTTTCCAGCGCACCGCGTGGCGCTTGCCGGTGCCATCGACGAAATAGAACGCGTTGAGCCCCTCGTAGGTCTCGGTGACAAAACTCGCCGAGGGCTTGGCCGTTTTCACCCAGGCGAGAAATGCACCGGTCTCCGGGTGTGAGGCGAAGAAGGCGCCAACCTTCTTGGGATCGGGCTTGCCGGTTGCCGGGTCGGGCAGGGTGGCCACCAGTTGCTCGTAAAACGCCTGCGGCGTCGCCACCGGGAACACCGGCATGCTGTTCATGCCAGTGCGCCACTGCTGGCCATTGGGTAACGCAAAGCGCAGCGCAAAGCTGCGGATCGGCACGCTGCTGTCGGGCGCATAAGGATTGCCGCCGGGCAGGGCAAAACGGCCCACCACGGGCGTGCGACTACCGGCCGTAAACACGCTGGCCGTGGAATACGCCGCGGCCTCACCATTGCTTTCGAAATAACCCGCCACGCACACACCCTTGGCGTGATTGCGCCGGAAGCCGGGATGCACGCCACCGCCTTCCTGCAGCGTATCCACCAATCGACGCGACGTCAGTCTTTGCGGCGTCAGCCAGCCGGCCACATAGGCAAACGCGCCGGCGAGCACGGCCACTGCAAGGCCGATAACCAGCCACCTCAAGGGTTGATGTGAAGGTGGCTGACGAGATGGATCGGTCATGCGGCGCTCCCGGGATCGCAGGTTGGATATCCTCACTTCGTCGGACGGCAGCAGCCGGTTACCTCGGTGCCGCGCGGCGTCTCCACGCCGGCTGAGCATAGGCTCCGGGGCAGTGAAGGGGTCGTAGTGGTTAAAACCTGCCACCGGTTGCAAGTTGATGTCAAAGCGAGGAATTTTGGCCGAGTGAACGTCCGAGTCGGAGCCTCAGTGCCGCGGCCAAGAGCCATTTGAAGTCCAATGACCGAGCTACCGCCCATCGTGGGGTAGCGGCATGGCAACGCATTCGATCGTGCCGGGCACTCACTCAGCGTAGCGATGAAGCAGTCCCACCGTCGCGAGCAGCACCGATGTATGGTGACGCCCAGTGTGCGTGCCCACATTGGGAGGAAGCCGAAAATGCCGGCTCAACCGGGTTTCAAGCTCGCCGTTCGGATAGCGACATGTTGAACGCGTCGAGCCATCGGCAGCCCGCATGAAGGTCAGGTTTGCCCATCAGCTGCGCGCGATTGCGGCGCTATCGGTGGTCATCAACCACTATTGGGGCATCTTCTTTGCGCCCGGCGTGCGCGCGTTGATCGGGACGCCGGCCAGTTTTGTGCCGTTGAAGCCGGCCTATACGCAGCACGTATTGTCACCGGCATGGGGCGGATTCTTCTACGGCGTTTTCGGTGTCGCCGTGTTTTTCCTGATAAGCGGATTGGTCATACCGATCAGCCTTAGGAATATTTCGACCGGTCAATTTCTGACGAGGCGGTTTTTCCGCATTTATCCCGTCTACTGGTTCTGCCTGTTGATCAGCATCGCCCTGTATTTCATCTGCTCGTGGTACTGGTCGACACCGTTGTCGGACAGAATCAGCCTCTTGTTCCTGGCAAGAAATATCCCGCTCGTCCATAGCGCGGCTGGTTTGCCTTCATTGGACTTCGTGAGCTGGTCGCTTGCGGTGGAGCTCAAGTTCTATGTGGTCTTTGCGCTGATAAACATGCTCGGGAGAAGTGCTCATCAAGTCATGCGGCTGTCCATTGGATTCATGATCGTGTGTTGCCTGGTTGCTTTCTTCTCGACCCATGGAATGAATTCACCATCCCTTGTTTCATATGCGGTATCGGACATGAAGTTCATCATATTCATGTTCCTTGGCTGCCTGTTTTACTACGTTCTCTATCGCGAGCTCAGCGCAAAGGTTGCGCTTGGTTACGGGGTCATCATCTATGGCTTGTTCGTGACGATCAATTCCTTCTACGCGACAGGACTCTTCGGGGCGCTGACGAAAAACTACACTTATGCGTTGATGCTGTTTTCACTGTGCTATCTGCTCCGAGGCAGGTTCAAGGAAAACGCGATACTCGACTTCCTGGCCGACATCAGCTTTCCGCTCTATCTGGTTCACTCCATGATCGGCTACGTCGCCATGCCCATCCTGATCAGCAGGGGCATAACCTTCACGTTCGCCTGGATGATCAGCCTGGGCCTGACCATCCTGGTCGCCTTCCTTGTCCACAGGTATGTCGAAGTCCCCGTGAACAACTTCGGCAAGAAGCTGTCCAGCCCCAAGGAGAAAGGGGCAGCCGAGTACTGCCGTTTGGCTTGATTGCATGCGCGATCAAGGCCATCGAGCCGGCTGATCACGCGAGCGCCAGGCCCAAAGGCGCCAATGCCGGGGTAAGAGGCTTTGGCCAGC
>NZ_JBFTRY010000279.1:0-3476 GCF_056399745.1 Dyella sp. 01N36 | reverse complement strand
CCCTCCCCGCCGGGGAGAGGGTTGGGGTGAGGGGCCAATCTAGACTCATCGTGAAACAGAGACGGTGCGTAGTTCTTGCTCGTCATCCCGGCGCACCCCACAAGAGGGGGCGAGGGCCGGAAGCGCTCTTCAACAGCCGGATGGCTGGTCATCCAGTAGCGGCGGTCTTTGATTGTCGCGATGCCGCGATCTGGTTCGCCTGCCGCGGGCTTCCGTGCCGCTGCCGCGGCCCGAGTTACTTTTCTTTGCTTGCCCAAAGAAAAGTAACCAAAAGAAACGGCACCCCGGATGACGCGCCTTCCGGGCCTTCGGCCCTCCAGGTGCGCGTGCGGGTTACGGGGTTTTTCGACAGGACATCCCTGTCCTGTCGAAAAACTGGCCGCATCCATGCGGCCACCCTTCGGGCTTTCCTCCACCCGCCCGCCGCGTCATACGGGGACYCCGRGRGCGAAGAGCCRSAYCAAGAGCCGAACAACGCCAGGCGCTACTGGGCCGGGCAGGTCTTTTGTAGGAGCGCACTTGTGCGCGACCAACCGACGGAGCGGTACATCCGAGCGCCGCGGTCGCGCACAAGTGCGCTCCTACAAGGGATCGCGYAAGTCAGTATCGATCGGCTCTTTGTGGGAGCGCACCCTGTGCGCGACSAWCCTACRGAGCGGTACACCCCAGCGTGGCTGTCGCGCACAGGGTGCGCTCCCACAGACAAGACCGTCTGACCTGCAGGCAAAAAGAAAGGCCGCCCGGAGGCGGCCTTTGCTTCTTCCAATCAAACCAATCAAACCCTACTGCGCGTGCCCTACGCCCGAATCGCCCTGCTCCAGCGGCGGTGGAGTACCGGCAACGGCCAGCAGCGATGTGGCGTAGCCGTCTTCGATGCTTACCGTGGACACCTCATCCCATGAGAAGAACGACGCTTCGCGCAGCCATTCCGCGTCGGGAGAGATCTCCTGCATGTTGAAGCCGTCTTCTTCCACGCTGATCAGTCGGCCGATGTAGCAGACCTCGGCCTCGTCCTCGCTGTCCACGTGCACGCCGATGACGGGTGCCTGGGCGGCAGCGGCCTGGATGACGCTGCGGATGTCGTCCAGCGGGAAGCCCCGGGGCGGACGCGGCATCAGGTGCTTGAGGACCAGCGCCTTTTCCATGAAGGGCGCGTGTTTGTCCGGCGCTTCCAGTTCGGAAACGTCGCGGTGGCGCATCACGTACATGCCGTCATAGGTGATGCCGTCACCGACCACCCACAGCAGAAAGAATTCACGGCCAACCCCGCCCACGTAGCCACAGAAGCTGCCGTGTTCGAGTTCACCGCGCCATAACCGGACCAGCTGATGCTTCTGCTGCGCCTCGCGCAGCTGAGCCCGCTGGCCGGTGGTCTTCAGTTCAATCACATTTCCCATGGTCAAAATTTTACCAGCCCGGGGCTTTCCCCTTGTTTACAGGATGTAACGCGACAAATCCTCGTCCTGGACCAGCACGCCGAGGTTTTTATCCACATATTCGGCGTCGATCAGGTATTTTTCGCCGGATTTGTCAGCAGCTTCGTAGGAGATCTTCTCCAGCAGGCGCTCGATCACGGTGTGCAGGCGGCGGGCGCCGATGTTCTCGGTCCGCTCGTTCACCTGGAAAGCCACCTCGGCCAGGCGGTCGATGCCTTCCTCCGTGAAGGTGATCGTCACGCCCTCGGTACCCAGCAAGGCGATGTACTGCTTGGTCAAGGCGTTATGCGGCTCGCGCAGAATGCGCTTGAAGTCGCCCACCGACAGCGCCGACAGCTCCACGCGGATCGGCAGGCGGCCCTGCAGCTCCGGGATCAGGTCCGAGGGCTTGGCCAGCGAGAACGCGCCGGAGGCGATGAACAGCATGTGGTCGGTCTTGATCGGGCCGTACTTGGTCGACACGGTCGAGCCTTCCACCAGCGGCAGCAGGTCGCGCTGCACGCCTTCGCGGCTGACGCCGGCGCCGCCCCACTCGGAGCGCTGGGCGATCTTGTCGATCTCGTCGATGAAGACGATGCCGTTCTGTTCGGCCGACTGCATGGCCTGCGCGCGCACTTCTTCCTCGTTGAGCAGCTTGGCGGCTTCTTCTTCCACCAGCATGGGACGAGCCGCCTTGATCGCGACCTTGCGCTGCTGGGTCTTGCCGCCGCCCATGTTCTGGAACATCTGGCGCAGCTGCTGACCCATTTCCTCCATGCCCGGCGGGGACATGATTTCCACGCCGACGTTGGTGGCGAAGTCGAGCTCGATCTCGCGATCGTCCAGGGCGCCTTCGCGCAGCTGCTTGCGCAGTTTCTGGCGGGTGTCGTTCTGCTCGCTGCTGGGCGCGGCGTCGTGCGACCAGTCCGAAGGGGTCTGGCGGCGCGGCAGCAGGGCGTCGAGGATGCGGTCTTCGGCGCGGTCTTCGGCCTGCGTGCGCACGCGCTTCATGGCCTGCTCGCGCACCAGCTTATAGGCGACGTCGGCGAGGTCGCGGACGATGGATTCGACATCCTTGCCCACRTAGCCCACCTCGGTGAACTTGGTGGCYTCSAYCTTSAYGAAYGGCGCATYGGCCAGCKTGGCSAGGCGGCGSGCGATYTCGGTCTTGCCSACGCCGGTSGGACCGATCATCAGGATGTTCTTGGGCGTTACTTCGTCGCGCAAGCCCGGTTCCAGCTGCATGCGGCGCCAGCGGTTGCGCAGTGCAATCGCCACGGCGCGCTTGGCGTCGTGCTGGCCGATGATGTAGCGGTCGAGTTCGTTGACGATTTCGCGGGGAGTAAGTTCGGACATGAGTTCACCGGAAAGATGAGTTTTCGCCCTCGTTCTGCATCAGCAAAACGACGGGACCAAGAGCCGTCGCGCCGAGCGCTTACAGCTCCTCGATCGTGGTGTTGTGGTTGGTATAGATGCAGATGTCGCCGGCGATCTTCAGCGCGCGCTCGACGATGGCGCGCGAATCCATCTCGGTGTTTTCAAGCAATGCCAACGCGGCAGACTGCGCGTAAGGACCGCCCGAGCCGATGGCGATCAAGCCATGTTCGGGTTCCAGCACGTCGCCGTTGCCGGAGATCAGCAGCGAGGCCTCTTTGTCGGCCACTGCCAGCATGGCTTCGAGGCGGCCCAGGCGGCGATCGGTGCGCCATTCCTTGGCCAGCTCCACCGCGGCGCGGGTGAGGTTGCCGCCGTGCTTGTCCAGCTTCTGCTCAAACAGCTCGAACAAGGTGAAGGCGTCGGCGGTGGCGCCGGCGAAACCGGCGATCACATTGCCTTTGCCCAGGCGGCGGATCTTGCGGGCGTTGGCCTTCATCACCGTGTTGCCGAGGGTGACCTGGCCATCGCCGCCAATCACGACCTGTCCGTTGCGGCGCACCGAAACGATGGTCGTGGCGTGAAAGGATTCCATGGGGGACTCCGTAAAGAGTGAATTCGCCAAAGGTGGGGCCGTAAGGGCGGAATCCAAGCCGCCGCCCGGCCAGCCCTTGTGGGAGCGCACCC
>NZ_JBFTRY010000278.1:0-3508 GCF_056399745.1 Dyella sp. 01N36 | reverse complement strand
ACCTCGATCCCCGCAAGCGCGGGCATATCGTCTCCTACGGCATCACGGGCTTGCGCCACATCTTCGAGCCCTTCGGATTCTGCATTACGCCCCTGCCCGGGAAGTCGTTCGCGTTCCTGGCGGAATTCCAGCCAACTCAAGGCCAGCAGCAGTTCACCAGCGACCGCTTCTACGCGCCCGTGGAAGCCAATGTGCGACTTCTGCGTGAATCAGAGCTGCTCTATATCGCGGCATTTGAATCCGCGCGCTCGTACTACTATCAGAATGAATCGCTGGAGCGCGCGAAGTGGGCACTCAGCCTTGATAAAGAGCTGAAGCGGAAGTCCGCCTAACCCTGCCACCGCAGCAGCGGAATCCGGATGGGTCACGCAGCCGCGGCACTCGCCGCGGGGCGCGGCTGGTCGGCTGGCCTCGGCATGATTCGCCGCGAGGCCCKTGCATCACTGCCAACGCCTTCAGTGCAGCTCAGCCAGAACTCTGCGGCTCTGGCTGCCTGCTCCATGATCGCTCTTCAAGAGCAAGAAACACGTCAATCGGGCAAGCGCACACTCTGGCGCGGAGAGATGCCTCGCGAATAATGACGCTCCTCGCAGGCCTCCTTGGTCATCGCAGCAACCATGTGCGTTGGCTTCAGCGTACCGGCCCTGAAACCCTCTTCGTCAAAAAAGTGCAGCCTGTCGACGAACGCCTTGTCCCAGTCTCCATTGGCATCGAAATTGTGGCCAAAGGTCCTGTCGATGAACACGTCGACCACGTTCGCGAAACCGATGAAAAGCTCAAAGTCGAAACGCTCGAGCAGGAGTGGCAGCACATCCTGCGCGCGTATCCCTTCGAAGCCCTCATCTGAGCAATCCCAGTTCTCGTACTCTTCCTCATGCCTGCGCAGCAGCTGGTTATAGCGATAAGACTGGGGAAGCTCCTTCCAGAATTCCTGCACTGCCACCATTGCCTCAGGCCAACGCTGGTGGCCATTTCGTCCGATGATGTCGTGCACGGCAAAATAGCCTTTGTCTTTGAGGGCCAGTTTCACCTGGTCGAACAATCCCTCCAGATTCAATACGTGGTGCAGCGATTGATTGGCCATGATGCCCGTGTACTGGCCATCCGCCACCCATCGATTGAAGTCCCCTTCCACAAACTCCAGATGCTCCAGCACGCCCTCGCGCTCCGCCATCTCGCGGCCGCGCTTGAGCATGTGTGGATTGATGTCCAGGCAGCGAATGACGAATCGGGTGAGCCCCATTTCGCGCATGATTTTCGCGATGCGAACTTCTGCGTCGCAGTTACCTACACCGACGCTTAGGAAGACCGGCGATTCGTCGCCACAACGCGTGGCGCTCATGACGAAGTACTTGGCAAAGAACTGATCTGAACTGGTAAGGCCGAACTCTTCGAACATCGGCCTCAGATAATTATGCGACCAATAATGAAAGATCTCGGGAAGAACGTTGATGTCCTCAACATCCTTGTAGATTTCCTTTTCCGCCTCGATCTTCTTGGCGTAGGCGTCATCGTTGTATCCATGCCGGGAGCTCGCAGGATCGAAGGCAGGCTCCGCCGCGCTTGCAGGCGGGAAGGCGCCATCGCGATTCGTCTTGAAAAACGCCCTGATCCCCGGGAGGAAACGCTGGAACTGCGCCATAGCCATATCGCCCTCAATCGTTATGCTGGTCCACCAAGAAGAAACATTTTTCCCCCGAACCCACCGTCCGGGTCACAACCGATCCCATCGACGCTCGCGAAGCCCGGTCTCCGGACCCTGGGCACGCTGACGTGACCTTACCCACCTAATTGCCATGGGTATACGCGACGCCACGTCCTGTTGGCAATAGGCAGCATTGTGAGATGAGCCGCTCAACTCATTCCTGCGAAAGATGACTGATCAGCCAGTGACCTCGCCGCATAATCAGCCTGATTTTTTTACCATCCCATTACAGGCAAAACACACGCCCCCGCTCATTTCCGAGCCAGCAGTTTCTCGGAACCTAGCAGAGCCCGGCCGGTCGATCGAGTGATTTTCCGCCATTACAACACTATACTCATGGTCGCAAATTCATGCCGGTGCTTACTCCCGGCAGCACGGATTTATTCCAGGGAACCAGAGGGATCGACGTTTGTTCAGACAGCACTCGGATAAGCTGGCGCTTTTGTCTGTTCGCGCTCTTTCGTTGAGCGGATTGATTGCCGTTATTTTAGGCCTGTGGCTTACGCAGGTGCTCCAGGGATTGGACGGCCTGGTTACGTTTCATGGTCTACTTATATTGACCGGAATGCTGATACTGGGCGTTCTGCTAAGCCGCGTAGCCAACTGGCCAGTAGCCAACACAGTGCTTCTGCTGGCATTGCTTTTGTTGGTGCATTTTGTCGGTATAGCGCCACTGCTCGCGGCCTTTTTGGTGGCGGCCGCATCCTTGGTAATTGGATCCGTTATTTGCCGAAGCACCGCATGGGGTGACGTGGTAGTTGCCTCCTTGTGCGGTCTCGCCCTACTCGCCGCGGTGGCTGGGTGGCTGCTTCCTTTCCGGGTTCACTACTTTTCCACCTATCTGATCTTCCTTGGCGCAATCGTTTTCCTGGGCCGAAAGCGTCTGATGGGCGTGGCAGGAGGCGCGAGGCGTGGATGGCTGGACGCCGTCAGCGCGGCCCCGTTGCCCGCAGTACTTGGGGCACTGGCGATAGCGATGGCGGCCTTGGCGTTGTGCCCTCCTACGGTCCAGTATGACGACCTGGTCCTGCATCTTTTTATTCCCGAACAGTTGCTGGCTTTTGGCTATTACAAGATCGACGTTGCCAGTCAGGTTTGGAGCGCCGCGCCCTGGGCCTCGGATGTAGTTCAGGGTTACGTCGCGATCCTCGCCGGACACGAAGCGCGCGGCGCGGCAAATCTGATCTGGTTCTGTCTGTCCCTTGCTGGAATCTGGACGCTGGGCGGAGAACTTGGATTGACTCCGCCCTTCCGCTGGATGGCGATTGCGCTGTATGCGTCGCTTCCGACAGTCAGTGCGCTCCACGGAACGATGCAGGCGGACACCGCCATTACCGCGGTAACTGTCGCACTGACCGCCATTGTGGCGCGCATCTCAAATACACGCCGTGCGGCCTTGTTATTTCCTTTCTTCATTATCTCCGGCTTAGCGCTGGCGCTAAAGACAACACAGGCGCTGCTGGTAGTGCCCCTGGCCTTGGTGGCGCTTGCTTACGTTGGCTTTGGACCTTTCTTTCGTCAGCTTGCACGTGGATTCATTCCCGCACTGCTGATATTCGGATCGAGCCATACGTACGCGTGGCTTCTTACAGGAAATCCGCTCTTTCCACTATTCAACGGTTTCTTTAAATCTCCCTACGCCCCACTTCGCAATTTCGATGATCCTCGCTGGCATCACGGCTTTGGCCTGGACACGCTCTGGGCCTTGACCTTCCACACCAATCTTTTTCAGGAAGCGTCGGCTGGCTCGATAGGCTTCTCCCTGCTCGCCCTGAGCGGATGCCTGCTCGCAGCACTGTGCAT
>NZ_JBFTRY010000277.1:0-3521 GCF_056399745.1 Dyella sp. 01N36 | reverse complement strand
TAGACGTAGGGCGGCGTTTCCTTGTCGGTCAGGGCCAGGGCCAGCTTCTGCTTGACGGTGTTCAGCGCTTTCACCGAACCGCCGTAGTTGTTCTCCCAGTGCGATCGGATCAACTTTTCGGATATGCCGTGCAGTTTGGTCGGATCGAACGGCAGCGGTTTGGGCTGGTGCCGCGGCGTGAAAGCAGGATTGGCGACTGTCGTCGCGCCAGCGGCAGCACCGACTTGGTCGGCGGCCTGAACCGTGCCAGCTAGCATGGCACCGGCCACGGCGACTGAGGCGGTTTGCAGGAATTGGCGGCGAGAATCATTGTTCATGGCGTTATTTCCTTGGGGACGGAAAACATTCATGGCATCGCTACATGCAGCATCGCGGAGAGCGGCTCATGAGCGCTTCTGTTGGGTATCGCTTTTGCCGAAATGGGCATAGAGGGAGTCGAGTACGTAGCCCGCCTGTTCGAGCAGTTGATCGTCATTGAGGCCACGTTCGCGCGCACCGCCGAGGAAGGCTTCAAAGCCACCCGCCTCCGGCACCGGCGCACCGCCGACGTCGAGCACGTGCACCATTTGGCCCAGGCGTAACAGGCCGCGATCGTCGTCCAGCCCGAAGCTGGCCAGCAGCACCTCGAAGGTCACGCGTTCGCCAACATGGGTGAAGGCTGCACCGTCGAAGTCGAAGCCCAGCGCTTTTTTTGGGCAGGCCGAGGGCTTCTCCAGCCATAGAAAGCGCGCTTGTGTATCGATGAAGCGCTGGATCAGCCAGGCACTGGCAACGCGGTCTACCCACAGGCCCCGCCGCGTCGCCCATGTACGAGCTTGGTAGTCGCCGATATTTCGCCGTGCAATCGATCCATGGGCGGCGTGTGGTTCGTCGGGTGAAAGCAGCATATCGACGACGCCTACGAAATCGCTCCACGTGGCTTCGGCGCGTACCGTAGCCTCGCCAGGAAAATAATCGATGGCTCGCAAGGCGTCGTACTCGCGGCGCAAACGACGTAGCAGGCGATTCACTTCGGGTGCGGACAGGCCCGATAGCGACTTGCGCACCGTGGACAGCGATTGGCCGAATTCCGTGTAGGCCTCGCTGCGATCGAACAGGCCGAGGAACAACATGTCCTGGGTCTCATCGCGGCTTGAGGTGTCGATCAGCATGGCCGTGCCGCCGGCTTCGACGATGGCGTCGGCCAGCTCCTGCAGCGCCTCGCGGTGTTGAGGGGCCTGGGGCAGCAGATAGACCCCGTCACGCAGCACCGCGCAGCCCATCGCTTTCAGAGCGCGCCAGAAGCGCATGCGCGCCGTGGCGTTCTCGGTCGGCAAGGTGAGAATCAACAGCAGCCAGCTTCGTGCCTTATGCATGGTCACGAACTCTACGTATCTGTAGGAGTTAATACAAGCTATCTCGCCTCGGGGTGCTAGGCCGGCGCGCGTCCGGCGACCACGACATACAGCATGGGATCGCATTCGGCATCGACGGTGGGGAAGGTCAAAATCGGCCTAGGCGATCAAGTCCGGGAGCTAGGCGGCCGAGCTGAGCCCGTCGCCCGACCCACGCGAACTGATCCCCGAGTCCCGAGGTGCCGCGTGTCCCCTCAGCCGCCTAAGCGCGCTGACACCAATGTCTGTACCCCCCTCTGACACCAATGTTTGTATCTGGAGCGGCCTCCCATGACTTCATACCCATGCACTAGTACGAACTTCACACTATTGTTCACTCCATGATGAGTAGCAGTGCGGGTGGGGCGTGGAAGACAACAGCAGCCATCTGAAGAAATTCCAGAAGGAGCTGTCGGCGGGCACGGTGTCGCTGGTGCTGCTGGCGGTGCTGGGGCAGTCGCGGCAGCCGATGTATGGCTACCAGATCGCCAAGCGGCTGGAAGAGGTGGGAGAAGGCGTGCTCGCCGGCAAGCAGAGCGCGCTGTATCCGGTGCTGCGCAATCTCGAAGGGGCGGGGTTGTTGGCCAGCGAGGTGGAGCCTTCCATCAGCGGTCCGCCGCGGCGCTATTACCGCATCACCAAACAAGGGCGCGAGGTGTTGCGCGACTGGGTGCAAGCCTGGGCGGCCACGCGCGATTCTGTCGACGGGGTTTTGCAAGGAGGGGTGTAATGAACGCACCACGCACGATTGCCGAATATCTGAATCAGTTGCGCGCTGCGCTCAAGGGCGCGGATCCGGCCTTGATCCAGGATGCGCTGTACGACGCCGAGGAACACTTGCGCGCCGAGCTGGCCGAAGACCCCAAGCGCAGCGAAGCGGACATGCTGGCCCACGTGGTGAGCACCTATGGCGCGCCGGAAGAGGTTGCCGATATCTATCGCGACCAGGAGATCAAGATCCAGCGCGCGCTGCGTCCGCCGCCGGTGCCGCGTCGTCGCTCGGCACTGGGCCGCTTCTTTGGCGTCGCGGTCGATTCCCATACCTGGGGCGCCTTGTTCTACATGCTGCTGGCACTGGGCACGGGCATCTTCTACTTCACGTGGGCCGTGACCGGGCTTTCGCTTTCGCTGGGTCTGGCAGTGCTGGTGATCGGCATTCCCTTCATGATTTTGTTCCTCGGCACAGTGCGTGCGCTGTCGCTGCTGGAAGGGCGCATCGTGGAAACCATGCTTGGCGTGCGCATGCCGCGTCGCCCGCCGTATCCGACGAACGGCAGCAAGTCGTTCTGGGGGCGCGTGGGTGCGATCTTCACCGATGGCCGCACCTGGACCACGATGTTCTACATGATCCTGATGCTGCCGCTTGGCATCCTGTATTTCACGCTCACCATCACCTTCCTGAGCATCTCGCTGGGCTTGATCGCCACGCCGATCCTCAAGGCGCTCAGCGTGGCCGATGTGATCTACTTGCAATGCGGCATCCCGCATTGGCTGTGCGACAACAATTACTGGCCGCTGGCCATACTCACCTGCATCGGCGGCGTGTTCCTGTTGTTCGCAACGCTGCATATGGTGCGCGGCCTGGGCAAACTGCACGGCGCCATCGCCAAGGGCTTGCTGGTGCGCAGCGTGAACGAGGGCGCCTGAGTCATGTCCGCGAACATGCTGACCCGCCTCGCAGGCGAATGGCAGGGCGAGGAAACCATCGCCACCACGCGCTGGGGACAAGGCGGAGTGGCGATGGGCTGGTTCTCGGCGCACATGCAACTCAATGGGCGCGTGCTGATCCAGGACTACCGCGAGGAACGCGACGGCAAGCCGTCATTGCGGGTACACGCAGTGTTCGTGGCCGAACCCGAGCATGATCAGTACAGCCTCTATTGGTTCGATAGCTACGGCTTCGTGCCGGGCACGCCGGCGCCGGGATTGTGGAATGGCGAGCGGCTGACCTTCGTGCGCAGTTCACCGCGCGGGCAGACACGACATGTGTACGTGTTCGAGAGCGATGAGGTGTTTACGCTGAAGCTCGAGAGTTCGTTTGATGGTGGCGTGAGTTGGGAGTTGGTGATGACGGGGCGTTATGGCCGTTGTGGGTGAAAAGCGTCGCGCACAGGGTGCGCTCCCACAGGGGTAGGGCTGCCGCTCACC
>NZ_JBFTRY010000276.1:0-3599 GCF_056399745.1 Dyella sp. 01N36 | reverse complement strand
GTCCATGCCGGATGCAACGATGAGCAAGCGTGATTACTACGAAGTCCTGGGTGTAGAACGTACCGTCACCGAGGTCGAACTGAAGAAGTCGTTCCGTCGACTGGCGATGAAGTACCACCCGGACCGTTGTCCGGACGATCCGCATGCGCAAGAGAAATTCAAGGAGGCCAAGGAGGCCTACGAAGTGCTGGCCGACGCGCAGAAGCGCGCGATGTATGACCAGCACGGCCATGCCGCGTTCGAGCACGGCATGGGCGGTCGCGGCGGCGCCGGTGGCTTTGGCGACATGGGCGACATCTTCGGCGATATCTTTGGCGACATTTTCGGCATGGGCGGCGGTGGTGGACGCGGACGTTCGCGTCGCGGCTCCGACCTGCGCTACATCATGGAGCTCGATCTGGAAGAAGCCGTCTTCGGCGTCGAGAAGAAGATCGAGATTCCCACCCAGGTCAATTGCCATCACTGCAACGGCAGCGGTTCGGCCGACGGCAAGACGGTGACCTGCAAGACCTGCGCAGGTCATGGCCGCGTGCGCATGCAGAACGGCATTTTCTCCATCCAGCAGGCCTGCCCGCATTGCGGCGGCAGCGGCCAGGCGATCGAGAAGCCCTGCAAGCAGTGCGATGGCGAAGGCCGTCTGGAAGAAACTCGCCAGCTGTCGGTGAACATTCCTGCCGGCGTCGACAACGGCGATCGGATCCGCCTGACCGGGCAGGGCGAAGCCGGTCCGACCGGTGGCGAAGCCGGTGACCTTTACGTTGAAGTGCGCGTGCGCGATCACGCCATCTTCCAGCGTGACGGCAATGACCTGCATTGCGAGCTGCCGATCCGTTTTGCGCAGGCGGCGCTGGGTGCGGAGTTGCTGGTGCCCACGTTGGAAGGCGAAGTGCCGATCAATATTCCGCCGGAAACGCAGACGGGCCAGATGTTCCGTCTGCGCGGCCGCGGCGTGAAGTCGGTGCGCAGCACTCGCAACGGTGATCTCATTTGCCGCGTGGTAGTGGAAACGCCGGTGCGTCTCACCAAGCAGCAGCGCGACCTGTTCGAGCAGCTTGAGGCAACCTTTGCCGATGGCGAGGCCGACAAGCACACGCCGCGCGCCAAGACCTGGGTCGATGGCGTCAAGCAGTTCTGGTCGCGCGTCACCTCGTAAGTTCACGCGATCCGCCGGCCCACAAAGCCCTGGCTCCCGCCGGGGCTTTGCTTTTTGTGGGACCCCGTTGACGGCGGCTACGCACGCGGGCGCCCGCAGGCGGTAGCATCGCCTCTCATGTCCGTCGTGCCCGAGAAAGGAAGCCATCTATGACCCAGCCCGTCCGCCTTGCCATCAATGGCGCCACTGGCCGCATGGGACAGGCCTTGCTGACCTTGGTGAAGGACGATGCCCGCTTCGCGCTGGTCGCTGCAATCGCCTCGCCCGAATCGTCCAGGCTGGGTCAGCCCGTCGATGCATGCGAGGGCTCGCTGGCCTATACGCATGAATGGCCGGCGGCCGATGCGCTGGACGTGGTGGTGGATTTCAGCGGCCCGGCGGGTCTGGCCGAAGCGCTGACCTATTGCGAATCGCATGGCGTGGCGCTGGTCACCGGCACCACCGGCCTGGACGCGACCTTTGCGCAACGCCTCAACGCCTCGGCGGCCCGCATCGCCTTGCTGCGCTCGGCGAACTTCAGCCTGGGCGTGGCGGTGCTTACGCGACTGCTGCGCCAGGCTGCTGCAGCCTTGCCGGATTGGGATCTGGACATCATCGAGGCGCACCACAACCGCAAGGAAGATGCGCCATCGGGTACGGCGCTCGCGCTGGGCGAGGCGGCAGCGTCCGCACGCGGCACGTCGCTGCGCGAGAGCGCGGTGTACGCGCGCGAAGGGCGGGTGGGTCCGCGTCAGCAGGGCACCATCGGCTTCGCGGTGGTGCGCGGCGGCGATATCGTCGGCGAGCACGAAGTGTTGCTGATGGGACAGGGTGAACGTGTGGAGCTGGTCCATCGCGCCACCGATCGTTCGATCTTTGCCCGCGGCGCACTTGAGGCTGCACATTGGCTCAGCGGTCGCGAAGCGGGCGATTACGATCTCGATGCGATGCTGGCGGATCGGGCCTCGCGCTGAGCCGATGCGGCGCGAAAACGCGTCGCGTTCCTGGCGCTCGCTTGCCTGGGGGCGGCGGGGCCTCTAAAATCCCGTGTGTTGTCATTGGGGAGTAGCCATCCTCACCCCACGCAACCGGCCTCCGGTTGCTTCTAGAGGAATCCGCGTCAACAGACTTGAAGCTTCGGCTTCATGGCGTGGATGGTCACCGGTTCCTTCTGGTTCCGGCAGCCCGGCGAGACCTTTGGCCGCGACGCGCTCACCCTGCCGGGCGAGCTCGCGTCGCTGCGCCAATGGTTTTCCGCTCGCCCGGCCCTGGAAAAAGCATGTTCATTGCCCTGTTGTTCCTGCTCTCGGCCGGCGCGATCTATCTCGCCTGCGAGTACTTCGTCAACGGCGTGGAATGGTTCGGCCAGAAGCTCAACCTGGGCGCTACGGCTACAGGCACCGTGCTGGCGGCCTTCGGCACGGCGTTGCCGGAGAGTGCGGTGACCTTTGTCGCCGTGATCCTCGGTAAGACGCCCGAGCAAAAAGACATTGGCGTGGGCGCCGCGCTCGGCGGCCCCTTGGTGCTGGCGACGATCGCGTACGCGGTGGTCGGCGTGGCGCTGTGGATGAATCGCCACAAGCTACAGCGTGCCGACCATCAAGTGCGTGTGGCGCACGGACGCCTGGCGCGCGATCAGTCGTGGTTCCTGGCGATCTTCGTGGTGAAGTGCACGCTTGGCCTGGTCGCATTCGCGTTCAAGCCGTGGCTCGGTGTGCTGTTCCTGGCCGCCTATGGCTTGTACGTGTGGCGCGAGCTGAAGTCTTCCGACACCGCACCGGAGGAAGAAGAGCTCGAGCCGCTGAAATTCCAGCCCAAGGCGATCGATCCGTCGATCTGGTGGGTGGTCGCGCAGACCACGCTGGCGCTGATCGTGATCGCCTTCGCGTCGCATACCTTCGTCAAACAGATCGAAGCGATCGGCATTGCGCTCAATCTCTCGCCACATCTGGTGGCGCTGGTGCTGAGCCCGGTGGCCACCGAGCTGCCTGAGACGATGAATGCGCTGATCTGGGTGCGTCAGGGCAAGGAGCGCCTGGCGCTGGCCAATATCTCCGGCGCCATGATGATCCAGGCGACCATCCCCAGCTCGCTGGCGCTATTTGCCACGCCGTGGCTGTTCGATGCGCCGCTGATGGTGGCGGGCGTGCTCACCGGCGTGGCCATCATCTACCTGTGGCAGTTGTTCCGTCGCGGACGCGTGGATGCCCGCTCTCTGGTGCCGGTGGGGCTGCTCTACGGCGTGTTTGCTGCCTATATCGCGTGGCACTACGGGACGCAGCTGTAAGCACCCGGGGCAGGGCGCACCGCTGAGTGCGCCCTCGCTGATCAGTCGCGATGCGCGGCGTTGCGATCGCGGTCGGCGCCCAGCTTGCGATCAAGCGAGCCGAAGATCTTCTTGAACGCGCGCGCAAATTTGCCGCGCTTGGTCTTGCGCAGCTTTTCTTCTTCGCTGGTGAGCCAGGCC
>NZ_JBFTRY010000275.1:0-3668 GCF_056399745.1 Dyella sp. 01N36 | reverse complement strand
GGACGAAGCTGGTCCGATTGGATCTATCCCCTGCTGCCGCTGCCCGTCGCCCTGGCGCTGACCCTGGCTGACGGCCACCACCTGCTCCATCTGGATGTTCGCCACATCGTGGCCTACCTCGCCTGGGCGCTGCTGCAGCAGTGGGCGATGCTCGCCCTGGTCCTGGGTCGGCTGGAACGGACCGGCCTGCCGCGCCCGGCCATCCTCCTGGTCACGGCGGCCTTGTTCGGCCTGCTGCACACCCCGAACGGCTCACTGATGCAGCTGTGCGTGGCCGCCGAGCTGTGGTGGGCGTGGAGTTTCATGCGCTCGCCGCGCCTGCTGCCCATCGCCGTCGCTCACGCCGCCAGCGMCTTACTTGTGGAAAGTGGGCTTACCGGTCATCTCTTGCGTTCGCTCGAGGTGAGCGCGCGCTTTTTCCAGTAGACGACGGATCTTGTTGCCCTTGACCGCCAGAACGTCGAGGAAATCCTTCAGATCGTCGGGCATCGGTGCCGAAAAACTATAAGAACGGCCATCCAGCTCGAAACTCATGTGCGAGGCGTGCAGGAACAGCCGGTTGAGGCCCAGCTCCTTCATGCCCTTGTTGATCTCTTTGTCGCCGTACTTCGGGTCGCCGGCCAGCGGATGACCGATATGGGCGGCATGGACGCGAATCTGGTGGGTGCGACCAGTGCCCAGGGTCGCCTGCATCAGGCGGCCGCCCGGGTACTGCTCCATTTCCTGGAAGAAGGTGAGCGACGGCTTGCCGTTGTCCGACACCCTCACCATACGCTCGCCGCCCTGCAGTATCGACTTGAGCAGCGGCGCATTCACGCTGAACTTCGCTTTGTTCGGATGGCCGACCATCAGGCAGAGGTATTGCTTCACCACCGAGCCGTCGCGAATGGCCGCCTGCAAGCCGGTCAGCCCGGCGCGGGTCTTGGCGAACACCAGCACGCCACTGGTGTCGCGATCGAGACGATGGACCAGCTCGACATGCTCGGTGGGACGGGCTGCCCGCAACAGCTCGATGGCGCCGTGGCTGACGCCGCTGCCGCCGTGGCTGGCGATGCCGCTGGGCTTGTCGATGGCAATAAAATGCTTGTCTTCGAAGATGATCGAATCAGTGATGGCTGAGACCATGCCAGCCGCCGGGCCCTTGGTCTCGACCTTTTCGGCCACCCGCACGGGCGGAATTCGCAGCATATCGCCCGCCGCGAGACGCGTATCGGGCTTGGCGCGCTTACCGTTCACACGCACCTGTCCGGTGCGCAGAATGCGGTAAATCATGCTCTTTGGTACCCCCTTGAGCAGCGTCATGAGCGCATTGTCGATGCGCTGACCGTCCCGCTCGGGGCCGATCTCAACTTGACGCACACCGTGAGGTGCGTCGGGGGAAGTTACCGTCTGCATTGAATAAAACCTGCCGAAATAGGATACTCGGGCGGCGTTTGGTCTTGCCCCGCCGAAGTTCGGATAGGGGCGGGACACCCACCCCGTGACGTCGGCGAGGATAGCGCCGGTCGCCTCTTTGGCAGCCGGTTGCTGCTCCCTTACATCGTAACGGTTCGGGTTGTCGTTTGTCCGGTTTCCTAGGGAACCCGGGGCGGCTGGCGCGACCTAAGAATCATCCCGGCACCGAGAACGATGCCGTCATTTGCCGCTTAACCGCAGCGGCGCGATCCCCGGCAGGCCGCCGAAGYGACTGGCGCCACCGAGGCACGCGACGCGCGGCAAGCCGAGGAAAAATTACAATGAAACGTATGTTGATCAACGCAACTCAGCGTGAAGAGTTGCGTGTGGCCATCGTCGATGGCCAGACCCTTTACGATCTCGATATCGAAATCCCGTCCCGCGAACAGAAAAAGGCCAATATTTACAAGGGCCGCATCACTCGCGTCGAGCCGTCCCTGGAAGCCTGCTTCGTCGACTACGGCGCCGAACGCCACGGCTTTCTGCCGCTGAAGGAAGTCGCCCGCGAGTACTTCACGCCGGGCCTGGACCCCAACAAGGCGAACATCCGCGACCTCATCAAGGAAGGTCACGAAGTGGTCGTGCAGGTGGAGAAAGAGGAGCGTGGCAACAAGGGCGCTGCCCTGACCACCTTCATCAGCCTCGCCGGCCGTTACATGGTGCTGATGCCGAACAACCCCAAAGCGGGTGGCGTGTCGCGTCGCATCGAAGGCGAAGATCGCCAGGCGCTGAAGGAAGCACTCGAGCATCTCAACGTCCCTGACGACGTCGGCCTGATCGTGCGCACCGCCGGCCTCGGCCGCGACGCCGAAGAGCTGCAGTGGGATCTCGATTACCTGCTCCAGCTGTGGAAGGCCATTTCCGGCGCCGCCCAGGCGCAGAAGGCCCCGTTCCTGATCTATCAGGAATCGAAGCTGTTCATCCGCGCCCTGCGCGACTACCTGCGCAACGACATCGGCGAAATCCTCATCGACGAGGAATCGCTGTACAACGATGCGCGCGAGTTCATGCAGCAGGTGATGCCCAACGCCCTGCGCAAGCTCAAGATGTACCGCGACGAGACTCCGCTGTTCTCGCGCTACCAGATCGAAACCCAGATCGAGAGCGTGTTCGACCGCCAGGTCCGCCTGCCCTCCGGCGGCTCGATCGTGGTCGACCAGACCGAAGCCCTCACCGCCATCGACATCAACTCGTCGAAGGCCACCAAGGGCAGCGACATCGAAGAAACCGCGTTCAACACCAACCTGGAAGCGGCGGTGGAAATCGCCCGCCAGCTGCGCATCCGCGATGCCGGCGGCCTGATCGTGATCGACTTCATCGACATGGACAGCCCCAAGCACCAGCGCGAAGTGGAAGAGCGTCTCAAGGACGCCCTGAAGCTGGACCGCGCCCGCGTGCAGATCGGCCGCATCTCGCGCTTCGGCCTGCTGGAGATGTCGCGCCAGCGCCTGCGTCCGTCGCTTGGCGAAGCCACCCAGATCGTGTGCCCGCGTTGCGAAGGCCATGGCCATATCCGCGGCGTCGAGTCGCTGGCCCTGTCCACGCTGCGTCTGATCGAAGAGCACGCCATGAAGGACAACACCGGCCAGGTGCTGGTGCAGGCTCCGCCGACCGTGGCCAACTTCATGCTCAACGAAAAGCGCGCCAGCGTGGTTGAGATCGAGCTGCGCAACAAGGTGCACGTGGTCATCGTGGCGGACGACAAGCTCGAGACGCCGCACATCGAAATCCAGCGCATCCGCGAAGCGGACATGGGCGAGCACAGCAAGCCCAGCTACGAGCGTCTCACCGCCGTCGAAGCGTCCGCCGTGCCGAAGATGGGCCAGGCCCTGGGCAGCAGCGAGCAGCCCGCCGTCAGCGGCATCGTGCCGTCGTCGCCGGCTCCCGTGCGCGAAGAAAGTGCTGCCGAACCTGTCGCGCAGGCACCGGCGGCACGCCAGCCGGCTGCCGCACCCGCCCCCGCCGGCGGCGTGATCTCGCGCCTGCTCGGCTGGTTCCGCGGCACGGCTGCACCGGCCGCGCCCGCGCCGGCCGTCAAGGCCGAACCGGCAAGCTCCAACCGCAACAACAACCGCCGCGACGAGCGCGCTCGTCCGGCCCAGGGCGGCCAGCCGCAGGGCAACCGCCAGCAGCAGCGCCGCGAGCAGCCCCAGCAGGGCCAGAAGGGCCAGCAGCAGGCCAAGGGCGGCCGTCAGCAGCAGCCTAAGCAGGAG
>NZ_JBFTRY010000274.1:0-3675 GCF_056399745.1 Dyella sp. 01N36 | reverse complement strand
GAACACAAACAGAAAACCCGCAGCAAAGTACTGGAAGTGGCGGCCAAGGCGATCCGTCAGGACGGTCCTGACCGCATTGGCGTCGCCGGCGTAATGGCCGAGGCCGGTCTCACCCACGGCGGCTTCTATGCCCACTTCAAGTCCAAGGATGAACTGGTCACGGCGGCGATCGAGCAGATGTTCGAGGAGTCGCGTGCGCGCCTGAAGCATGAGATGGAAGGCCACGCCCCCGCCCAGGGGCTGGCCAACTACATCGATTTCTATCTGTCGAAAAAGCATCGCGACGCGCGCGCCAGCGGCTGTCCCATGGCTGCGCTGGCCTCTGATCTGCCGCGCCTCCCCGAGCAGACCCGTGCGCTGTTTGCCGACGGCGCGCGCCGTCTCACCGACGCCATGGCGGAGCGATTCACCGCCTTGGGCTATAGCGATCCGCAGACCCTGGCTCGTTCCACCGTGTCCGAATTGGTCGGCGCCTTGTCGCTGGCCAGGGTGGAGACGGACGCCAAGCGTTCTGATGCGATCCTGGCCGATTCGCGGCACCTGCTGAAACAGCGCCTGGGCCTGGAGTCCGCATCGTGAGCATGATTACCGAGATCGGCCAGGGCCTTAGCGGGCTGGAGCAATTGCGCGCATTCATCGCCTCGGGCCAGCGCCCGGGCATCGGCGACTCGCTGGATTTCGATCTCGTGGACGTGGGTGAAGGCTACGCGGCATTCGAAGGTGTGCCCGGCGTGCATGCGTACAACCCGATGGGCATCGTCCATGGCGGCTATTTCGCCACGCTGCTGGATTCGGCATGCGGCTGCGCGGTGCATTCGCGGCTCACCGCGGAGCAGGCGTATACGTCGCTGGAGCTCAAGGTCACCTTCCAAAAAGCGATGACACGCGATACGGGTCGCGTCCGCGCCGAGGGCCGCGTGCGCACCATGGGGCGCCGCGTGGCCTTCGCGGAAGCCAGCCTGATGGACGCCCAGGGCCGCCTGTACGGTACGGCCACCTCAACCCTGTTGGTCTTCGACCGCTAGCAGTCAGCGCGCGCGTGAGCGCATGGCGCGCGTACGTGCTGCACGCACGGCGCCCGCCGCTCGGCTGCTGGTCGCAGCGGCCTTCTTCGCCGCGGCCTTGCGTACTGCAGGCCCCTTGGTTCGCGAGGCCTTCTTGGCCGCGGCGGAACGTTCGGCTGGGGTGCGGGCAGCGGCGGCCTTGCGCGCGTGCTTGGACAGCGCGGCATGCGAAGCCGACGCCGTGCTCTCGCGCTTGAGCGCCTGTAATGTCGCTCGACTGCGCTTGGCTGAGGCGGCCTTTGTCATCGCGCGCTTCTTGGCGACCGGTTTCTTGCGGGTGCTCTTGGCGCCCTTCTGCGCCGGCACATCGATGCCCGCGCGGCGCGCCTGCGACAGGCCAATCGCAATGGCCTGTTCCGGCGAACGCGCGCCATGCACACCTTCGCGGATGCGCTCAATTTCCTCGCGCACGAACTCGCCGGCCTGGGTGCTGGCCGACTTGCCCTGGCGTTGATCTTTGCGGGCGCGAGCCAAAGCGCGTTCGGTAGGCATGTCGAAACTCCACTGCGTGTGCACCGACCATGCTGCGGTGATGCCCGTGAAATGCAGAACAAAATAAAGCTCAGGCCACTGGCGAATATTCACAGCGATGGCAGCAGTGGCTGCGACATGCTCGCCCGCTTTCACGCCAGCGCGTTGTCCTCGGCCGGATCCTCCGCCGCCACGAAACCACCGGTCTGGCGCTGCCAGAGACGCGCATAGAGGCCGCCACGCATGATCAGTTCCGCATGTGTGCCGGTTTCCACGATCTCACCCTTGTCCATCACCACCAGGCGATCCATGCGCGCAATGGTGGACAGGCGGTGGGCGATGGCGATGACGGTCTTGCCGCGCATCAGCACTTCCAGACTGTCCTGGATCGCCGCTTCGGCATCCGAATCCAGTGCCGAGGTCGCTTCGTCCAGGATCAGGATCGGCGCATCTTTCAGCAGCACGCGAGCGATGSCGATGCGCTGGCGCTGGCCGCCGCTGAGCTTCACGCCGCGCTCGCCCACGTGCGCGTCGTAACCCACGCGGCCTTCGCCATCGACCAGTTGCGGAATGAATTCCTCGGCGCGCGCCTTGCGCACGGCTTCGATCACCTGCGGCTCGGTGGCATCGGGTCGGCCGTACAGCAGGTTGTCGCGTATCGGGCGATGCAGCAGCGAGGTGTCCTGCGTSACCAYGCCGATCTGCGCGCGCAGGCTTTCCTGCGCCACSYSGGCGATGTCCTGGCCATCGATCAGGATGCGCCCCGCTTCAAGGTCGTACAGGCGCAACAGCACATTCACGAGAGTCGATTTGCCGGCGCCGGAGGGGCCGACCACGCCGATCTTCTCGCCACCGCGCACCTTGAGATCAAGGCCGGCGATCACGCCGCCCTTCTTGCCGTAGTGGAAGTGGATGTCTTCGAAGTGCACGGCGCCTTCAGTCACTTCCAGCGGCATGGCGCCGTCGCGGTCCTGCACGGTGCGGGGCTTGGAGATGGTCTCGATGCCGTCCTGCACGGTGCCGACGTTTTCAAAGATGCCGTTGATCACCCACATGATCCAGCCGGACATGTTGTTGATGCGGATGACCAGGCCGGTGCTCAGCGCAATCGCGCCCACGGTGACCTTGCCCTGGCTCCATAGCCATAGCGCCAGCGCCGAGGTGCCGACGATCAGAAAACCGTTCAAGGTGGTGATGGTCGCGTCCATGGCCGTGGTCAGGCGCGTCATCGCGCGCATGCGCCTGATCTGTTCGCCCATCGCATCGGCCACATAGGCCTCCTCGCGCTGCGTATGCGCAAACAACTTCAGCGTGAGGATGTTGCTGTAGCCRTCGACGATGCGCCCCATCAGSCGCGARCGCGCCTCTGACTGGCGCCATGAGCGCTCCTTGGTGCGCGGCACGAAATAGCGCAGCGTGGCCACATAGGCGATGAGCCACACCACCAGCGGCACGGCGAGCCACACATCGGCCTTGGCGAACATGAAAATGGCGCTGCCGGTGTAAATCGCCACGTACCAGATCGCATCCACGATCTGCACCGCCGATTCACGCAGCGCGCCTGAGGTCTGCATGATGCGGTTGGCGATGCGACCGGCATAGTCGTTCTGGAAAAAGCCCAGGCTCTGGCGGATCACATAGCGATGGTTCTGCCAGCGGATGCGGTTGGTGAGGTTGGGCACGATGGCCTGGTTCACCAGCAGGTCGTGCGCGCCGATCAGGATCGGGCGTGCGATCAGCGCCACGAAACCCATCCACAGCAGTTCGTTGCCGTGCAGGTGGAAGAAGTCGGCGACCGGCGCACCCTTGGCCATATCCACGATGCTGCCGATGAAGCCGAACAGCGACACCTCCACCAGCGCCACGCCAAAGCCCACCACCAGCGCGGCGGCGAACACCGGCCAYACCTGGCGCAGATAAAACACGTAGAAGCGCCAGACCGACGACGGCGGCATGCCGTCGACGGGTTCGCGGAACGCGTCGATCAGCGATTCGAACCAGCGGAACAGCATGGGGAGGTCGTCCTTGGGAGGCGGCGGCGCGGGAGGAGGCGCTTGATAGCACTTGGGTGAAGGCAAGTCACGGGAGTTTCAAGGCGCGGCGCCCTCCAGGCCCGCCGTGCCTTTGTGGGAGCGCACCC
>NZ_JBFTRY010000273.1:0-3691 GCF_056399745.1 Dyella sp. 01N36 | reverse complement strand
CCGCAAGGGTGCCGCCTACGCGGCGGGCGTTTCGATCGGCCGGCTGCCGCCGACCGAGTCATCTCTTGCTGGCCCAAGAGATCCCTCGGGACTAGCTTCGCGTCGAAAGTAACCCAAAGAGAATGGCCTGATAACGCCCGCAGCATCGTGTTGRGATAAGCCCGAACGCTYGAGGCGCGTCSTTRTGGGACAACCTCCGAGGGTACACAGCGSRTACCTCAATGCGCTGCGCAACGCGCCCGAATCGCTGAGGACTTAAAGCGGGGCCTCGCTGCGCATCGGCTGTGGGTCACAGATGGCGCACTTGATGCCGCGCCTGGCGCTTGGCTTGTCTGTGGGAGCGCACCCTGTGCGCGACGGCCACGCAGGGGTGTACCGCTCCGTAGGTTCGTCGCGCACAGGGTGCGCTCCCACAGAAGAGCCGACCGGCAAGATTGATCCTCAACCCACGAACCTGCGTAACCCTTGTAGGAGCGCACWTGTGCGCGACCGCAGCGCTGGGATGTATCTCTCCGTAGGCTAGTCGCGCACAGGGTGCGCTCCCACAGTGATGTGCTGCGGATGGCCGCTTTTACGCAGCATCAACCTGGCGCAGGCGACGGCCCGTAATACGCCTCAAGCAATCCGGCGACAGCAGCATCCGCCCGACGCAGCACCGACGGCTGCGACCAATGCAACTCACTCACCACGGCAAAAAATTCGTCCGGACTTTCGGCAGCGTACGGATCAATCAAGGTGTCCCGTCCACGCGCCACGTCATTTGACAACAAATCAAACGCGCGCTGGAACGCAACAATCCATTGTCGTCGTGGAATGTTCGCAGGCAGCAGCGGCACGCCATCAGGCGGCCCGTCGAGCATGTCGAGCTTGTGGGCGATCTCGTGCACGACCACGTTATAGCCGTCCCACGGATGGGCGAGGTCGAGCTGCACGTCGGCGAGCGACAACACCAGCGGGCCGTGTTCCCAGGCTTCGCCGATCAGTACGTCCTCGCTTTCGGTGACCACGCCACTGCGGTCGTCGTGATGGCTGCGCTTGACGCGGAACTCGCCGGGATACACCAGGATGTCTCGCCAGCCGCGCAGGTTGCGCGGGCCTTGGCGTAGCACGGGCACGCAGGCTTGCATGGCGATCAAGGCGCAATCGGCGTCAGACAGTTCGACACCGCCCAGAGGATGGAAGCGCTTGCGTGCGAGGAACACACCAACGAGTCGACGCAATTCGTTCTGACGCGCGTGATCGAGACGTTGAGCCAGCGGACAACCCTGCAGCGCGATGCGCCAGGGTTCGTCAGCAAGCGGGGGAGGCGTGACATAGGCGCGTAAGCGCCGCCACCAGGCAGCCGACACGAGTTGGGTCGTTACTGGATGGAGCCCGGCAACAAGGACTGCCAGCCGATGTGGTTCTGGCGGCTGCGCGGCGCACGCGCCGGGGCCGTGGTGGGGCAGTTGTCGCTGGACGAAGAAGAAGCGGCAGGGGCGGTGTTGGCCTCGCGCGACAGACCCAGGGCATCGCCCCCGCTGCCGCTCGCGCCGTCGTGACTGCCGGAGCCGGTGTCCACGGTGCGCTGCATCGAGCTCAGATCCTGGCCGTCCGCATCCATGGCCGATGCAGCACTGACGCCGCCGACGCATAGAACACAGCCAAACAAGAACTTCGCGACACCCATGGCGGCTCAACCCCTTGATCCGCAATCGAAGAGCTTGATGCTGGCAGAAAAATCGCGGTGATACCAGTGCCTGCGTAACCCTCGTGCAAGGCTTGCGAGTCCCAGAAGTCACGGACCCCGAGCGGTGTGGCGAGCGGCGTAGGGCAGGCTCGGCAGGCTAGAATCGCTGGATGTCACGCTCCCTGATCCCGTCCCCAGCTCGCCACGGACGCCGCCAACGCGGTCGATCGGCGCGGGATGCCGCCTGATGCAGCCACAGGACTTGCTCGTGGCCTTGGTGGACGGCGGCATGGTGTCGGGCGCCCAGCTGGCCGAGCGCACAGGGGTGACCCGGGCAGCCATCTGGAAACAGGTCGAGGCGTTGCGTGCACGCGGCGTTCCGGTGGAGTCGCGCGGCACGGCTGGTTATTGCCTGCCCTGGCCGGTGCAGTTGTTGAACCTGCCCACGCTGCGTGACTTGCTGCCTGCCAGGCTGGGCAAACGCCTGGGCACGCTGGAGCTGCATTGGGAGATCGACTCGACCTCCAGTGAGATCCAGCGCCGCCAGGCCGATCTGCCCGACCTGAGCATGGTGCTGGCGGAAACCCAGACCGCCGGACGCGGCCGTCGCGGCCGGTCATGGCTGTCGCCGCCGGGCCTCAATGTGTATCTGTCCTGCCTCAAGCGCTTCGATGGCGGTTTTGCCGCGCTGTCGGGACTGTCGCTGGCGGTCGGCGTCATCGTGATGCGTACGCTCGCTTCCTTGGGCATCGAAGGCGCCGGCTTGAAATGGCCCAACGATGTGCTCAGCGACGGCGGCAAGCTCGCCGGCATCCTGGTCGAACTCGGCGGCGAATATCAGGGGCCATGCGCGGCTATCGTCGGCGTGGGTTTGAACGTGCGCCTCACCGCGGCCCTGCACGAACAGGCGGGTCAGCCCGTGAATGATCTCGCCACCCTGGCGGGTCGGGCGCCGGATCGCAATCGCGTGGCGGCGGCTCTGATGACTGCGTTGGCCGAAGGGCTCGAACAGTTCGAGCGAGAGGGTTTTGCGGCCTTTGTCGATGAATATGCACGCCATGACCTGCTGCGTGGCAAGCCGCTGCGCGTGCAAGGCCCGCAGGCCATGCTGGAAGGCGTGGGCGCCGGCGTGGATGCGCGCGGCGCCTTGCTGCTGCAGGCCGAGGATGGCCTGCATCGCATCGACAGCGCCGACGTCACGGTGCGTCGCGCATGAGGCTCCTGCTCGATCTGGGCAACACGCGCCTGAAGTGGGCGCTGCGCGAGGGCACGCAATGGCGCGAGCAGGGCGCCGTCGCATGGAACGAGGACGTTGCGCTGGTGCTGCATGAGGCATGGCGGCAGCTGTCGATACCCGGCGATGTATTCGGCGCTTCGGTGGTGGATGGCGCTCGCGAAGCGCAGATTGCCGCCGTGGTGTCGACCAGTTTTGCGCGGACCACGACCTGGCTGCGCACGCCGGCGGAAGCCTGTGGCGTGCGCAACGCCTATGCCGAACCAGGCCGCTTGGGCGTGGACCGCTTCCTCGGCATGGTGGCCGCTCGCGCCGAAGGGTTGGCCCCGTGTGTGATGGCTGGCGTGGGTACCGCGCTGACCCTCGATGCACTCGACGCCGATGGCCGCCACCTCGGCGGCTTGATCGCGCCGGGACCGCAGTTGATGCAGCAGTCGCTGCTGGGCGCGACCGCGCGCGTGCTGGTCGACCGCCCCGGCCAGGTGCTGGAGGTGGCCGACAACACGCCCGATGCCGTGGCATCGGGTTGCTGGCAGGCTGCTGCGGCGCTGGTGGAACGTTTCGTCGCGCATATGTCCGCATCGCTGGGCGGTTCCCCGCAGCTGATCCTGGGGGGCGGCGATGCCGAGGCGCTGGCGCCATTGATCGCCCATCCGGCGCGGCTGAGTCAGGACAGTGTGCTGCGCGGACTATCCGTGTGGTCCGACGCACATTCACCCATCGAGCAGGCTCCCTAGAATGCCAGCTCTCCCGCCGCTTGCCTGACGGATCATCGATGTTCCTGCCTG
>NZ_JBFTRY010000272.1:0-3744 GCF_056399745.1 Dyella sp. 01N36 | reverse complement strand
GGCTCGGCCACCATCGGCGTCGGCTCGCTGCGTGCGGGGGCAGAGGCAGCTTCGGCGGCCACCTGGCGCTCCTGCTGTTCCCTGGCGCGTGCAGCGGCCTCAGCCTCGGCCTGCTGGCGACGCTGTTCTTCTTCAGCCTCGCGCTGGCGCTGAGCTTCGTCGGCGCGCTGCTGGGCTTCTTCCTGGCGGCGGCGATCCGCATCCAGGCGCTCGGTTTCTTCGTGGTCGCGCTGCGTCTGAGATTCCTGCAGCTTGCGCACGGCGTCTTCGCGCTCGACGTCATTGCCCGCTTCTTCGGCGATGACGCTGCGCTTGACGTAGGTTCGCTTGGCGCGCACTTCGACGTTCACCGTCTTGGCGCTGGCAGCGGCACCGCGGCCGCCCGGCGTGGCGACTTTGAGCTCGCTGACCTTGCGGCGCTTGAGGGTGATCTGGCGGGGCGAGCTGTCGTCCGCTTCCGCGGGACTGATCTCGGTTTTGCCATGGGTACGGCGCAGGAAGCCCAGCAGCTTCACCTTTTCGGTGCTGCTGATGATCTGCTCCGGATCGGAGAATTTCATACCAGCTTCGCCCAGCTGCCCAAGCAGCCTGTCCACCGRCATGCCAAGTACCTTGGCAAGTTGTTTGATCGTTACGTCCGACATCGTGTTCTTTCTCCGCCGTTCCCGCGCTTAACGTCCGTGCGGCTTCGCCTGCACAGCCAACCCATCCATGGTGGAGGCATCTCAGCCCTCCTCGGTGCGCTCTTCCAGAGCGCTACCGCCCGCGGTTAGCCACCTTTCTCCAGACGAGCGATCATCGGCGCACGTGCTGCCATGATCAGCGCCGCAGCGCGTTCCTCGTCCATGCCATCGATGTCGATCAGGTCATCAACCGCGAGGTCGGCCAGATCGTCCACCGAGACCACTTCACGCGAAGCCAGCGCAAATGCGGTGGCCTCGTCCATGCCCGGCAGATGCAGGAGTTCATCGGACGGCTGATGCTCGTCGATGCCCTCTTCCACGGCCAGTGCTTCGGTGAGCAGCGCGTCGCGGGCGCGGGCGCGGAGCTCTTCAACAATGTCTTCGTCGAAACCTTCCACGGCCAGCAGCTCGGCGCTCGGCACATAGGCGATTTCTTCGACGCTGGAGAAGCCTTCCTGCACGAGGATGTTGGCGATCTCCTGGTCCACTTCCAGCTTTTCCATGAACAGCTGGCGTGCGGCTTCCTGTTCGGCCTCGCTCTTGGCGGCGACCTGGTCCTGCGTCATCACGTTGAGCTGCCAGCCGGTGAGCTTGCTGGCGAGGCGCACGTTCTGGCCACCGCGACCGATGGCCTGGGACAGCTTGTCCTCGGCGACGGCGATGTCCATCGAGTGCTTCTCTTCGTCCATGATAATGGACTGCACTTCGGCCGGCGCCATCGCGTTGATGACGTACTGGGCCTGGTTTTCGTGCCACAGGATGATGTCCACGCGCTCGCCATTGAGCTCGTTGGACACGGCCTGCACGCGCGAACCGCGCATGCCGATGCAGGCGCCGATGGGATCGGTGCGGGTGTCGTGCGCAACCACGGCGATCTTGGCGCGGTCGCCCGGATCGCGGGCGCAGCCCTTGATCTCGACCAGGCCCTGGCCCACTTCCGGCACTTCGAGCTTGAACAGCTCGATCATGAATTCCGGTGCGGCCCGCGAGACGAACAGCTGCGGGCCGCGGGCTTCGGAGCGCACCTCGTAGAGGTAACCGCGCACGCGGTCGCCGACACGGGCCGATTCGCGCGGAATGGTGCGGTCGCGCGGGATGAAGGCCTCGGCATTGCTGCCCAGGTCCAGATAGACGTTGCCGCGCTCGACGCGCTTGACGATGCCGGTAACCAGCTCGCCCACGCGTTCGCGGAAGGCGTCGACCACCTGCATGCGCTCGGCTTCGCGCACGCGCTGCACGATCACCTGCTTGGCGGCCTGGGCGGCGATGCGGCCGAATTCGGCGTTCTCGACCTGCTGCTCGATGTATTCGCCGACCTCAGCGTCTTCGCGCTCGTCGACGGCGTCCATCAGGCGCACCTGGTGGTAAGGCGATTCCATCTCACCGTCGTCGGCGATGATTTCCCAACGACGGAACGTTTCGTAATCGCCGGAGTGGCGATCGATGACCACGCGGACATCCGGATCTTCATCCGGATAGCGCTTCTTGGCGGCGGACGCGAGAGCCGCTTCCATGGCCTGGAAAATCACTTCACGCGGCACGCCTTTTTCATTGGCAACCGCGTCAACCACCAGCAAAAGTTCTTTGCTCATTGCAGCAACTCCGTAGACGCCGCCGGCGCCCCATCGGTTTTAAGTTGATTTACTTCGCGGCCTTCTTGCCCGGGGCTTTACCCGGCTTGGGCTGCGGCACATAACCGAGCGCCACCCAGTCGGGCACCACGCGCGCGCTTTCCACCGCGTCATGGTCGAACTCGAAGGTCTTGCCTTCGGCTTCCAGCGAGATCCGCTCGCCTTCGACCGAGATCACCTTGCCGCGCAAGCGGCGACGTCCTTCCATGGGCGCCTTGAGCAAAATCTTCACTTCCGTTCCCGCCACCTTGGCGAACTGCGCCGCGGTAAACAGCGGACGGTCGATGCCGGGCGACGAAACTTCCAACACGTAATGCCCCGGAATCGGATCTTCCACGTCGAGCATGGCCGAGATTTCCCGGCTGGCCGCCTCGCAGTCTTCGACGTTGATCTCGCGGCCCTCGGTGTCGAGGAAGACACGCAGGGTACTCTGCCCCTGCGACGGGGTGAACTCCACGCCGATGCATTCCAGGCCCAGATCGGCCAGAACTTCCGTAAAGCGTTGAGCCAGTGCCTGCGTATCCATGATTGCCCTACCGTTACTGATCGCCAGAAACAAAAAATGGGCTCAAGCGGCCCATTCCATGCTCTAAAAATAGAGCGTCTYGCCGATGTCCCGACCCATCCAGACTCTTTCGGGGCACCTGGGGCGCAGCCAGCATCTAAGCGGCTTGTGACGCACGTGCGACGCTTCCTTGCGCCCAACAAAAAAGCCTCACGAGGAGGCTTTCTTGTTCTAAGAAAGATCTGGTAGCGGGGGTAGGATTCGAACCTACGACCTTCGGGTTATGAGCCCGACGAGCTGCCAGACTGCTCCACCCCGCATCAGAGTCCGCAAAGATTAGCGAGATGGCCGAATTCTTGCAAGCCTTTTCGCTAACTAATTTCACTTCATCGACAAGAAAGCGTCACGGAGATGCGGCCGCGACGCCCAAAAATCAAGCAATCATCAACCGACGAAAACGCTCTGGCACCAGCCGAACAGCGGGCCCCAGACGATGCCGAGCACCAGCAGCGCAAGCACGTTCAACGACAGTACCAGACGCACCGAGACGTCCTTCTGCAGATGCACTTCGGTGCCTTCCACCGGCTTGTCGAAGTACATCACCTTGACCACGCGCAGGTAGTAATAGAGGCCGATGATGGCGAACACCGCGCCGACCAGGGCCAGCCACAGGAAGCCGGCATGGATCGCCGCCTGGAACACCAGCAGCTTGCCGAAGAAGCCGAACAGCGGCGGCACGCCGGCCAGCGAGAACATCACCAGCATCATCAGGAACGCCGCCCACGGCGAGCGCTGGTTGAGGCCCTTGAGATCGTCGATCTCTTCGCACTCAAAGCCGGCACGCGCCAGCGCCAGGATCATGCCGAACGCTGCGGCGCTGGTGATCGCATAGCTGATCGCATAGAACAGCGACGAGGCATAGCCT
>NZ_JBFTRY010000271.1:0-3884 GCF_056399745.1 Dyella sp. 01N36 | reverse complement strand
CGCCCAGGCCCAGCATGATGCCGGACTTGGTCGGTACCTCCGGATGCTGCGCCTTGAAGCGCTTGAGCAGGTCCAGCGACCACTGGTAGTCCGCGCCCGGACGCACTTCGCGATACAGGTGCGGCACGGTTTCAAGGTTGTGGTTGAACACGTCCGGTGGGAAGTCCTTGAGCACTTCCAGCGCGCGCTCCATGCGGCCCTTGCCGCGGAAATCGGGCGTGAGGATTTCGATCTTGATGTCCGGCGCCGCATGACGCGTCGCGCGGATGCACGCGGCGAAATGCTCGGCGCCGCCGTCGCGCAGGTCGTCGCGATCCACCGAGGTGATCACCACGTACTTCAGGCGCATGTCGCGGATGGTCTCGGCCAGGCGCGCCGGTTCCAGCGGATCGGGTGCGGCCGGACGGCCATGCGCCACGTCGCAGAACGAGCAACGGCGGGTGCAGACCTCGCCGAGGATCATGAAGGTGGCGGTGCCCTTGCTGAAGCACTCGTGGATGTTCGGGCACGAGGCTTCCTCGCACACTGTCACCAGCGAGTTCTCGCGCAGGCGCGATTTCAGCTGCTGCACGGCGTTGCCCTGCGGCAGGCGCACGCGGATCCAGCTCGGCTTGCGCAGCGTCGGCACGGTCGTGTCGAAGCCGGCGCGGTTGAGCCCGATCTTGTCGTTGCCCAATTGCTTCTCGACACCGGTGGTGCCGACAACGCTGATCGGGATGACTTTGGAAGTGGAGATTTCGCTCATGTAGGCCAGCTCAGACCGCTACGCGAGCGGGTAGTTCAGGGAGTATGGGGGGCGCCGCCTCGGCGACGAATCCGAACTGGTGGCAGAACTCCTCCACCAGGGCGTCCTCGACGTCCGAAAGGCGCGACGGACCGCCCAATTCTAGCACTTGCGTGACCGCCAAGTCCTTGTAACCGCACGGATTGATGCGGTGGTACGGCTCAAGATCCATGTTCACGTTGAAGGCCAGGCCGTGGAAACTGCAGCCCCGCCGCACGCGCAGGCCCAGCGCGGCCACCTTGGCGCCTGCCACGTAGACGCCCGGAGCACCTTCGAGGCGCTCGGCGCCGATGTTCCAGTGGCCCATCGTATCGATGATGGCCTGCTCGATCTTGTTGACCAGCTCGCGCACGGTGACCCCGACGCGACGCAGGTCGATCATCGGATAAGCCACGATCTGGCCCGGGCCGTGATAGGTCACCTGGCCGCCGCGATCCACATGGATGACCGGGATATCGCCCGGTGCCAGCACGTGTTCGGTCTTGCCGGCCTGGCCGAGGGTGAACACCGGATCGTGTTCCAGCAGCCACAGTTCGTCCGGGGTGTCAGGCCCCCGGTTGTTGGTGAATTGGCTCATCGCCTCCCAGGTCGCCTCGTAGGGCTGGCGACCGAGACGACGAACTTTGAGCGGCAGGGACATGGGGAATGGCCTGGGGACGGAGGTCATTATCTGCGGTCGTGAGACCACCCTTGCAAGGGCTGGAAGTCACTGAAAAGCCGGCGGGCGTGGCGGCCCGCCAGGCTTGGGCGTCTCGAACCGGCGTTACAGCGTGTAACGGATATCCGGATCGGCCCGCAGCGAGGCATGCGCCTCGTCGTACTGCTCGCGCGACTCGGCGCGGAAGCTCACCGTCACCGAGATGAAGTTACCCTCGCGAGAGTGGCGGTGCTTGACCGTCTCATGCAGCACGTGCACGCCGATGCCTTCGAGGATCTGCGGCACGCGGGCCTGCAGGTCCGCACTGGCGTTGCCCATGGCGGTGATCTCGAATTCGCCGGGGAACTGGAATCCCTGGCCCTCTTGGGGCTCGATGGAGTCGATATCGCGCATCAGTGCAACCTCCCTCACTTCTTTTCGTCAGGCTTCTTGTCGCTATGGAACCACAGCATGATGCTGTCCCACAGGCGGCCGAAGAAGCCAGCCTGCGGCGCATCGGCCAGCGCCACCAGGGGCACGTTTTGCACCGGCTGGCCATCGAGCGTGACGCGCAGCGTGCCGACCTGCTGGCCCTTGGTGAACGGTGCCACCAGCGTCGCCGGCACGTCCAGCGTGGCCTGCAGCTTGTCGTAGTCGCCGCGCTTGACGGTGACCAGCACGTTGTCGGCCACGCCCAGCGGCAGCTGGTTGGACTGACCCTTCCACAGGCGCGGCGTGGCCAGCGGCTTGCCGCCGTCATACAGCTTGTGCGTCTCATAGAAACGGAAACCGTAGCTGAGCAGCGCCATGGCCGCGTCCGCACGGGTCTTCTCGTTGGTCGAGCCCATCACGATAGCGATCATGCGCGAATCGCCCTGCTTGGCCGAGGCGGCCAGGCAGAAACCCGCGGCAGCCGTGTGGCCGGTCTTGATGCCATCGACGGTCGGGTCACGCCACAGCAGCAGGTTGCGGTTGTGCTGCTTGATGCCGTTCCACTCGAAATCCTTGATCGCCGAGATCGCATAGTCCTCGGGGAAGTCGTGGATCAGCGCGCGCGAAAGAATCGCGATGTCGCGCGCCGTGGAGTAATGGTTGGCGATCGGATAGCCCGACGCGTTCTGGAAGTTCGTGTTGGTCATGCCCAACTGCTTGGCATAACCGTTCATCAGGCCGGAGAACGCCTGTTCCGACCCGGCCGTGTGTTCGGCCAGCGCAATGGCGGCGTCGTTGCCGGACTGGATGATCAGGCCGTACAGCAGGTCCTTGAGCGGCACCTGGCTGTTGAGCTTGAGGAAGCTGGTGGAGCCGTCGGTGCCCGCACCGCCGCCGCGCCACGCGTTCTCGCTGATGGTGACCGGGTCGTTCATGTGGACCTTGCCGTTGGCGACTTCGGCAGACACCACATAGTCGGTCATGATCTTGGTGATCGAGGCCGGCTCCACACGCAGGTCCGGCTCCTTCGAGGCGAGCACCTGGCCAGTGGCGTAATCCATCAGCACCCAGCTCTTGCCATCCACATCCGGCGGCGGAGGCACCGGGGCCTCAGGCATCACCGGGCGCGGCACCGGAACGGGCTTGGGCGGAGTCTGCTGGGCAACGGCCGTGCCGACGACCAGGGCGGCCACGGCAAGCGAGGAGAGGGTACGGCGGATCAGGTTCATCGTTCGATTCGGTCCAATGGCTATCGCGGCGCCGAAGCGCCGCAAGAATTTCAATACATCAGTCTACCGCGACCTGCGGCCGGGGCAGCCCCATGCCTTCGATTCGCGTGGTCACATCGTCGGCCTGGTCGACGCTGGCGAGCGGGCCGACCCGCACGCGGCGGATACTGCGGCCGTTGATTTGCGCATCCACCACCTGTACCGGCGCAAAATTTGCCGATCGCAGCTGCTGCGCGACGCGCTCGGCGTTGACCACGTCGGAGAATGCGCCCACCTGCAGAAAAATACCTGGCCCGGGGCTGGCAGGTTTGGGCGGCGGCGGTGGCGGCGGCAAGGCCTGGGCGGTCAGCGGCTGCGAGGGATCGATCGCGCGCACTTCCACCAGTCCCGTGCCCTTGGGCCATACGCCGATGCGCACGGCAGCCGCATAGGACAGATCGATCACCCGGTTCTCGTGGAACGGGCCGCGATCGTTGATGCGCACGATCACGCTCTTGCCGTTTTCCAGATTCGTCACTCGCGCATAGCTGGGGATCGGCAGCGTCTTGTGCGCGGCGCTGAACTGGTACATGTCGTAGTCCTCGAGACTGGACGTCTTGTACCCGTGGAATTTGTTGCCGTAGAACGAGGCGATGCCGCGCTCCACATAGCCGTTGGGCGAAGCCAACACGTTGTAGCTCTGGCCGAGCACGGTGTACGGCGACTTGTTGCCGTACAGCGCGCGCGGCTCAATTTTCGGCACGGGCTCGGGCAGCTTGGCGATGACCTCCGGCGGCGGGCCCACGGGCACGCTGTCGTTGTC
>NZ_JBFTRY010000270.1:0-3884 GCF_056399745.1 Dyella sp. 01N36 | reverse complement strand
CCGTGTACGTGCCGCAAGCAGATCACTTCGCCACGCTTGCCGTCACCACCGCGTGGTCGACGAAACGCGTCAAGACCATCGGCGAACATGCGTTCTACGCCGTCAGCAACTAAACACACCCCACCCCATAGAGAATAAAAAAAAGGCCCTCTCGCGAGGGCCTTTTCATTTGGACGTCCAGACGTCTTTACGTCAGAGCCGATACACGAGGTTGTTGCGGATCTGCACGTAGTCGCCGGGGCGAACCTGCGGATCAGCTGCCTGCGTCACCGTGGCATAGCGACCGTCGTCGAGCTTGACGGTGACCTGCCATGCGACGTCGGGACCGCTATTGTTCTTGCCGACCTGGTTGCCGATGGCGCCGCCGGCCACTGCACCGGCCACGGTGGTCAGGGCCTTGCCGCTGCCGCCACCGAACTGGTTGCCGATCACGCCGCCAGCGATGCCGCCGATGACCATGCCCAGCGGCGACGATTCCTTCTGGGTCTGGATCTGCCGCACGTCACTGACCACGCCACACTGCTCGCAACGGTTGGAAGCGCCGCTGTAAGCCACCTGGCGCTGCGGTGGCGTCTGGCAACCGGAAAGCAGCGCAACAGCGGAAACAAGTCCTACGACAGCCAAATGTCTAAGCAGTGTTTGCATGGCGTGAATCCTCAGTGAGCGTCGGAAACGGCTACCACACCTTCCTGTACCTGCAGCCTGTCACCCGGATCGTGATCCATTCGTACAGTGCGGGTCACGCCGTTGTACTCGTAACTCACATCGTATGCCACCACCTTGTCGCCACCGCTGCCGGCCACTGTGGTGCATTTACGCTGCGTGGTTTGCTGGGTGGCGTTTGCCTGGTGATTGGCCTGGATTTCATGACCTGCATAGCCACCACCGACCGCGCCTGCCACCGTTGCCAAGGTGCGGCCCTTGCCGCCGCCGACCTGGTTGCCGAGCAAGCCACCCGCCACGGCACCAATAGCCGTACCAGCAATCTGGTGGGTGTCCTGCACCGGCTTGTGCGTGGTCACCACCTCGTCATGACATACCTGCTGCGGCGCACTCGCGGCCTCACGGACCGGCGTCACGCTCGTCACGCGCGCGTACTTGGCACCATCGGCAGCCCCTTGCTGCTGCGCAGCGGCGCCCACGCCACCGTCAGCATTCGCGTCCCGATTACACGCCGAAAGACCCAACACCAATACACCGGCGAAACCGACATGCAGCGCCGAAACGACCAACCTGTTCATAATGCTCTCCTAGTGGGACCAGCGGAGCGCCCCCGCTCCTGCTTGAATTCGATCCCAGCGCAATCATTGAACCTCTGGGTCACTGAATGCTCGCTTAGACCGAAGCCACGCATTGTTCAAATTCAGGAAGCCCCGTACTGTGCTCGAACTCACCGACAGCCATGCGCACATCGATGATGCGAGTTTTGCATCCGACCAGGACGCCATGTTCCAGCGTGCCCGCGACGCCGGCATCAGGCACATCGTGGTTCCGGCGATCGACCATGCATCATGGCCGCGCATTGCCTCGCTGGCGGCCGACCAAACCTGCGTACTCCCCGCGTATGGCATGCATCCGATCTATCTCGACGAACATCGTCCCGAGCATCTCGATGAGCTGAGGACTTGGCTGAAGACGCATCGTGCTGTGGCCGTGGGCGAAATCGGACTGGACTATTTCCTGCCCGAACTCGACGTCGAGCAGCAGCGGTTTTACTTCCAGCAGCAGTTGCAGATAGCGCGCGAGTTCGATCTGCCGGTGATCGTCCATGCGCGCCGCGCCATGGATGAAGTCACCTCCACCATGCGCCGCATGGGCGGATTACGTGGCGTGGTTCACAGTTTCTCCGGCAGCCAGCAACAGGCAGAGCGGCTATGGGAGCTGGGCTTCTACCTGGGCATCGGCGGGCCGGTGACGTATGAACGCGCACAACGACTTCGTCACATCGTCGCGACCATGCCCGTCGAACGATTGCTGCTGGAAACGGACGCACCCGACCAGCCCGGCGCCTGTCATCGCGGCKAGCGCAACGAGCCGTCGAACATGGTCGAAGTGCTGCACGTGATCGCCGACCTCCGCGGCGTCAGCCCCGAGGCCATCGCCGAAGCCACCACCCGCAACGCCCGGAATCTGTTCCGGTTCGATTGACCCTTGCGGGTCGCTCGAACCCAGTGCTAGCCTAATTACTTCACTGGCGAACTATTCTTTGGTGAAATGAAGCGCATGCATGAATGCCTCGACCATATGGACGAGGGAATTGGTCGTGTCAGCGAGATCTTCCCGGACCTTCCCGTCCAGGAAGTCGTGCTCACGCGCCTGTTGCTGCTGGTCGGGGGCACCCTGCTCGGCGAGCTGGAAAGCAAGCTCAAGCCGCACGGCTTGAACGACAGCGATTTCCGCACGCTGATGATGATCTACAGCAGCCCGACCGGCAGCGCGACGCCCACCGAGTTGTGCGAGTACGCGCAGCAAGGCGCCACCAATATGACGCGCATCGCCAACGTGCTGGTCAAGGGCGGCCTGATCACGCGGGCCACCAGCGCAGAAGATCGCCGCCGCGTCGTGCTCAGCATCACCACGGCCGGCAAGCGTCTCGTGCGAAAGATTCTCCCTCCGCTCTTCCCCAACGTTCATGGCGCTTTCGCCTCGCTCAGTGCCGCTGACAAGCGCACGCTCGACCGCCTGCTGCGCCAGATCGCCGTCAACATCGATTCGCTCACTCAGCCGGACGCTGGTCCATGACTCCTCACTCCCTCCTGCGCCGCGGACTCGGCCGTCGCGCGCTGCTTGCCTGCGCGATCGCTGTTGCTGTTGCGGGCTGCTCCATCCCTGCCAAATTGAATCGCCCACCGGTGCGCGACGACGTTCCGCTGGCCGGCCTTCAAACCGGCCATCGCGCCGGCTGGCCCGACGCCGCGTGGTGGAAGCAGTACAACGATCCGCAACTCGATCAGCTGATCGACCTGGCGATGCAGGATTCGCCGGATCTGGCCCAGGCCAAGTCGCGCGTCGATTCGGCGCAGCAGAATATCCGTGCAGCCACGGCACAGGCCGGACTCAGCGTGAACGGCAGCGCGCAGGTCGAACGTCAGCGCCTCAGCGAAACCGGCCTGATCCCGCCGAAATTCCTCGGCTTCACCTGGTACAACCAGGGCGATATCGGCGTGCAGGCGCAGTACGACTTCGACTGGTGGGGCAAGAAGCGCAACACCATCGAGTCGGCGGTGGATCAGGCGCATGCAGCCGAAGCACAGCACAGCGCGGCGGCACTCGCCATCCAGAGCAATGTCGCCGACACGTACTTCGGCTGGCTCGCCGATCAGAGCCGCATCGCCCTGGCCAGGCAGACCGTAAAGACGGCCGAACAGCTCGAGCAGATCGCGCAGCTGCGCGTGAAGCAGGGCGTGGATCGTCCGGACACGGTGCAGTCGGCCAAGGCGCAGACCGCGTCCGCACGGCAGATGCTGGTGGTGCTCGAAAGCTCCGCGCGCATTCGTGAGGCCGCGCTCGCCAGCCTGTGTGGCGTGTCTCCCGCGCAATTGCCGGCTTTGCAGCCGCGCGCGCTGCCGGAGGTCACCACCGGACTGCCTGACAACGTCGGCGTCGACCTGATCGCGCGCCGTCCGGATATCGCCGCCAGCCTCTGGCAGGTGGAATCGGCGCTGCGCCAGACCGATGTGGCGCGCGCGGAATTCTTTCCCGACATCAGCATCAGCGCGATGGCAGGCCTGTCGAGTATCGACCTTGACAAGATGTTCAACGCCGGCAGCCGCGTCTTTGGCCTGACCCCGGCCCTGCACCTGCCCATCTTCACCGGCGGTCTGCTGGAAGCGAACCATGGCGTGAGCAAGGCCCAGCTCGGCGCGGCCGTCTCGCAGTACAAC
>NZ_JBFTRY010000269.1:0-3894 GCF_056399745.1 Dyella sp. 01N36 | reverse complement strand
GTCACCGATTGCGCTCGCCGCGCCAGTTCGGCCAGTCCGGCCACATCCAGTTGCGGCGTGAGTTGGGCTAGCAGGTCGCGTCGGTCGCTGCCGGTCAGCAGCGCGCGTTCTGCGGCGGCGTCGGGATAGTCCAGCGACACACGCAACATGAAGCGGTCCAGCTGCGAATCCGGCAGTGGGAAGGTGCCGGCCAGATCGAGCGGATTCTGCGTGGCCRCCACAAAGAAGGGCTGCGGCAGGATATGCGTCTGGCCGTCCACCGTGACCTGGCCTTCCGCCATCGACTCGAGCAGGGCGCTCTGCGTCTTGGGAGTGGCGCGATTGATTTCATCGGCCAGCAGCAGGCCGGTAAAGATGGGACCGGGATGGAATCGGAACTGCCCTGTCTCGCGCTCGTAGACGCTCACCCCGATAATGTCCGAGGGCAGCAGGTCGCTGGTGAACTGCACGCGCTGGAAATCCAGCTCAAAGCTGGCGGCCAGGGCATGGGCCAGGGTGGTCTTGCCAACGCCGGGCACGTCTTCCAGTAGAAGATGGCCGCCAGCAAGCAGGCAGGTGAAGGCCAGCTTGACCTGGCGCGGCTTGCCAAGCAGCACGCGATTGACCTGGGCCATGCTGGCCTCCAGCCGCGTGCGTAGTGATTCTTCGTGTAGCGGAGTAATGGCGGACATGGGTTTCTGGCAGCGGGGAAGGGTGATGCGGAACAGAGCTCATGCGTGACACCCCCAGTGTAGCCGTGGGTTTCTCGCGCTGGCGAGCGGTGTTCGTGATCGCCTTCGCAGTGCTCTGCGTGCTCAAGATCATGCTTGCTGCAAGCCTGTCACCGTTTGGTGACGAGGCGTTTTACTGGCAAGAGAGTCGCCGCCTGGCCTGGGGCTATAGCGACTTGCCGCCGTTAACGGCCCTGCTGATCCACTTTGGCGAGCACATCGCCGGGCACGGCGTGTTCGGCATGCGCTGGCCTTTCCTGCTGATCGGCAGCCTCCTGCCATGGCTGGTGCGCGCCTTTGCCCGCGAGGCCTTCGACGAACGCACCGGCTGGCAGGCCGGCCTGTTGTGCCTGGTCTTGCCGCTGGCGGGCAGCCTGGGCGTGCTCGCCTTGCCGGACGTGCCGCTGACCGTGGCGATCATGGCAGCTCTGTTGGGCCTGGTGCGGGCGCTGGATCGCGAYTATTTGCGCGACTGGCTGCTGCTCGGCCTCTCGCTGGGCGTGTGCTGGCTGACCCATTACCGGGCCGCCATGCCGATGTTGGCCGGCCTGCTGTTTTGCGTGATGACCCCGCGTGGTCGGGCGCAGTGGCGCCGTCCAGGTCTGTGGCTGGCCCTGGCGGTGGCTGCGCTGGGCCTGATCCCACTGGTCATTTCCAATTGGCAGCACCACGCTGCAGGCCTGGCCTTTCAACTGGTCGAACGCAATCCCTGGCAATTTCATGCCGACGCCTTGGTGCAGCCGCTGGAGCAGGCGGTGGCCTGCACGCCGTTGCTATACCTGCTGCTGCTGTGGGCGGCATGGGTGAGCTGGCGGCGTCGTGAGGAGGGGCGGCCGTGGGACCTCATCGCGATCGTGTCCGGCTGCTTCCTCGTCGTCTATTTCGCGCTAGGCCTGTTTGCGGACGACATACGCTTTCGGGCGCACTGGCCTTTGCCCGGCTATCTGCCGCTGTTGGCCGCATTGCCTGTCTTGCTGCGCGAACGGCGGCCGTGGCGCCAGGCCTGGTTGACCGCTGCGTTCGTGCTGGCGGCGGTGGGTCTGCTTGGCGGCCTTGCGTATCTCGGCCTGGCCGCCAGMAACAACGGTGCGCGTGTGTTGGCCGGCTTCAAGGCGTTCCCGGCGCGTTTCGTCGGCTGGCGCGAAAGTGGCGACATGGCGCGCGAACTGCTCGCCTCGCATCCAGGCGTGGTGGTCGCCGACAACTTCATGCTGGCGGCAGAAATCGATTTCCAGTTGGGCGGCAGCGTGCCGGTCTACGTGCTCGACAGTCCACTCAACGTCAAGCACGGGCGCGCACCGCAGCTGGCCTGGTGGGAACTGGACGAAACTGCCTTGGGCCGAAGGCATGGTGGCGAACTCATGTTGCTCGCGGTGGATGAAAAAGCGCTGCGCGTGCATGAGCGGGCGGACTGGTTGCGTGCGCTGTGCGGCCGCATCAACCAGCCAGCACCGCTCACGCGGCTGGATCTGTTCGACGGGCGCCGCCGGATCGCTTTTTATGCAGGAACGGTCCCGTTGTCGCTGCCAGCCATGGCGACGACCAGCGATGCCTGCCCGATTTGGCGAATCGCCGCGGCGAACGACGAACAACCCTGAGTCAGGGCAGGGCGATGCCTGCTTCGCGCAGCATGCGTGCAAGTGCAATCAGCGGCAGGCCAATCAAGGCCGACGGATCCTCGTTGTCGATCCGCTCGAACAGGCTGATGCCCAGTCCTTCGCACTTGAAGCTGCCGGCGCAATCGAGCGGCTGCTCGCGTTCGATGTAGCGATCGATCTCGTCCACAGTCAGGCTGCGAAACATCACCACGGTGTGGTCGACATGCACGCGATCCTCACCCGTGCGGGTGTCGTGCAGGCACAGCGCCGTATGGAAATGCACCTCGCGACCGGAGCTCGCCAGCAGCTGTTCGCGGGCGCGCTGGGCCGTGCCGGGTTTGTCGAGCACGATGCCGCCCAGTTCGGCAACTTGATCGGAACCAATCACCAGCGCATCGTCCAGTCCGGCGGCTGCGGCGCGCGCTTTGGCGATGGCGAGCCGACTGGCGCGATCGCGTGGCGTTTCATCGGGCAGGGCGGTCTCGTCGGTGCCGGGAGCGCGTTGCTCGAAATCGTCGACGATGCGGCGTAGCAGTTCGGCCCGATAACGCGAGGTCGAGCCCAGCACCAGGGTGGGCAGACTCATGCGTCGTGCTCGCGGCGCAGGTGTTCCCGCATGGCGCTGTCCAGATCGTGCTGGGCGCGATCCAGGGCTGCCAGCAGCGGCTGCAGGCGATCGCGGGTATCATTCATGGATGCGACGGCTCTATCGAGTTCCTCCTGCGAGGCTTTCGGTGCGGCGTCGCGGATCCAGATGCGTTGTTGCAGCAGGGAGCGCAGGCCCGCGTCGATCGCGTGGCGCGCCTCCTGTTCGCTGCTGGCGGGCAGATCCGGATTGAGCGACATGACGGCGTGGGCCTGTTGCAGGCCGGCTCGGCAGGTCTTGAGATCCGCTTCCACCTTGTCGGCCAGCTCCAGCAGCTGAAGCAGGCTCAGCGTCCGGCGATCGGCACGACGCCGATAGGCCAGGATGGCCCCGACCAGGGCAGCGGCAAGGATCAGCAGCGCAGCGATGCCGAGCGTCAGGTAGGGGTTCACGGGCGGCCAGCTCGCAGGAGAGGTGGTCAAAGTCTGCCGTACCGGGGCCGTTCAGGCAAAATTGGCCAAGTCAGCGCTCGCGGACCCGCCAGCCCGTTGACTTCAATGGGTTGTAATCCTATGATTTCGGGTCTATGTCCGTGACACTGCCAGAGTCCGTGGACGCTTGGCGCATGGTCTCGGCGCGGCGTTCGTTCCAGGGGGAGTTCCCCATAGTCGCCATGAAGCGATTGGGCGAGGCCTTGGCCGGTACGGAAGGGACGGCGCACTACGAGCTGGATTTTGGCCGGGACGAGTTTGGTACGGCGTACCTCGACGTGCGTGTCCAGGTTCCTGTCACGCTGACCTGCCAGCGCAGCCTGGAGCCGTTTGTACTGCCCATGGCGGTTGATAGCCGGCTGGGATTGATCCGCTCCGAGCGCGATGAAGCGGCCTTGCCGCCCAACGTCGAGCCGCTGCTGATCGCCGACGACAGCAAGCTCAACCTGCTGGAAGTCATCGAAGACGAATTGTTGTTGGCGCTGCCGCTGGTCCCGGTCAATCCGGAC
>NZ_JBFTRY010000268.1:0-3930 GCF_056399745.1 Dyella sp. 01N36 | reverse complement strand
GGCCACCGACATCAAGGTTTATTTCTGTGATCCGTACAACCCATGGCAGCGTGGTTCGAACGAGAACACCAACGGTCTTCTGCGGCAATATTTTCCCAAAGGCATGGATCTGTCTGGCCTCACCCAAGCGCAACTCAACGCCGTGGCAAGGCGCTTGAACGGAAGGCCGAGAAAGACTCTAAACTTCGAAACACCGGCCGAACGATTTCATCAATTCGTTGCAACGACCGGCTGAAACCGCAGTCGGAAGCGGACATTACGTAGTTACGAGAATAAAGACCTAAGAGCCATTCGACCGCGATAAGCAATAGCGGAATTGCTAGGACGAAGTAATGCATCTCCCCTAGGGGTCGACCTCCCTTCGCGTCCATTGGCGGCTCCCACCCCTTTAAGGTGACATCCGTAGTGGATATAAGATTGATATATCGCGCCGATCCTTCGTCGAAGAGAAACCAGTAGGCCAGGCCAGCACTCGGCGTGAGCATCAATGCAAGGTCCAACATCCAGCCGTCTCTCTCTTGTTGATCTTTACGAAGCTGAGCTTGAACGCTGGGGGCACTAGCCCCCGCCTGGGTCAAGAGTACCTATCCAAGCGACGAGGCCCAAGATCAGTATCGCCAAGCTCGTCTCGAGGTAGAGACTGCGTGTAAGTGTTGACACGGCGGTAGCGGCATCGTCGTCGCGCCGGGCCCTTTCCAGGGCTGGTGCGAGACGAAAGCGATTGGCCGCTGCGAGTGTGAGCATGGCTGCAAAGAGGGCCAGCTTTACCAGCAGAAGGCGACCGTACAGGGTTTCGATCAACCCGGACAATGTCGGGCCCACGATGATGATGTAGTTGACTATGCCGCTGGTGATCAGCACCGCAACGATCAGCGCGCCCGATCGAGCAAACCCAGTTGCAGCGCTTGATAGCAGAGCGACGTTTTTTTGTTCGGCGTGACGCGATGCCGCCCGGGAGATGAGCGTCAGAGCCACCAGCGCGCCCACCCAGGCGCCAGCGGCAAACAGGTGGGCAATATCGACACCAAGATGGACCCAGGCTAGCGGTCCTTCGTTCATCGCACCATGGCCTGCCCATGCGAGAGTCGCCAGAGCGACGGCACAGAGCACCGAAGCCACTGCTACACGGCTGCGCGTATCGCCACCCGATGCCACTGTAAACCATAGCGAAACCAAGAGGACTGCAACGCGAAGGTTCCACGTCATTCCCACGGCGGTCTGGGTGAGTAACGTCTGCACCACGCCCCATACGGCACCCGCATCGCTGCTTCCGCTCATGGCTTGCGCCATTGCCCAGAGCGCGGCGCTCGACGCTAAAAGGCTCACTATTGTCGCCGCACCCGCTACACGCAGGGTCTGACGGACGACGGACAGGGCCGACCGGTTGCGGGTTAGGGCCTGAAGGACAAACGCGGGCAAACCAAAGGCCAGCATGAGGCCGAGATAGAGCGCGAAGCGACTGAGCACCAACAAGCTATCGAACATCGCCGGATCACTTCACGTGGAAGCTGAAGGACCCTTTCGCGGTATGCGTATCGCTGGATACCACATGCCAATCCACACGATACGTCCCGGAACTAAGCGGCCGAGCCGGCGTAATCACCAACGACTTCGCATCCGACGAGGCCGCGGTCTTGACCTCGAGCTTCACCGGCTCCATGGTCATGCCAGGCATCTCCGTCATCATCAGATCCGCGCCCGAGAGCTGCGCCATCAGAGCTTCGGAAAATGACACTTCGATCGTACCCGGCGAGCTGACATCGGCATGGTCAGCAGGCGTCGTAACAACGAGCTTGGGGTGGGCGAATGCGGCGCCACTGGCGAGGAACGCAGCAGCGGCGAGAAGCCGGAGTGTATAGGACCGGAAGTGCGACATGACTGACTCCTTGCGTGATGAAGCGGGTTAGGGAGAGGGGTTTTCCATGATGTTTGGACGATCCCTCTGGAACCGGATGCTGACGCCGACAACGATCTGCTGCTCAAGACGAGACAGCGGTCTTGTTATGCATGGCAGGAGGCTGCGCTGGATGGGGTAACGGTTAATGCGTCAATTTCGCCGACATCGCTGACTCGAGAAAAACAGCTGGTCGCAGAAAGGAGCGCGCCGGATCACTCGGCAAGTGGGCGCAATTTGCCCTGATCAACGCTGCCTTTCGCCGCCGCCATGCCCCGGAGAAAGCGCGTCGGTACACGCCGAATTGCCATCAACTCAAGAGTGCCGGCAGACCACGGCATAACCTACACGCAGTAAGCCAAGGTCCGCTTCGGGTCGGAAGCGGACCAATGCTAGCTCGTTATCCCACGCCGACGGGTTGATCGGAACAGCGGGCAGATTTGGCGACTCAGACAACGGCGTGAGCCCGACTTTGCATTCGATGGACGACTACGGCCAACATCCTGGCATGGCCGCAAGACGGGCGGCCCAAGCATGGCCCGGGTCTTTCCGCCCGCCCCGGGGCAAAGCCGCGTAAAATAGTCGCTTTACGCCCACTCAAGTGCCCCCATGGCCCTCACCGCCACCATCCACAAGGCCGAACTGTCGATCAGCGACATGGACCGGCACTACTACGCCACCCACGCATTGACCCTCGCCCGCCATCCGTCGGAAACCGAGGAGCGATTGATGGCGCGCCTGCTCGCGTTCACGCTGTATGCCGACGAACGGCTGGAGTTCGGCAAGGGGCTCAGCGACACCGACGAACCGGCCCTGTGGCGCAAGGCCTATACCGACGAGATCGAGCTGTGGATCGACGTCGGCCTGCCTGATGAAACACGCTTGCGCAAAGCCTGCAACCAGTCGCGGCACGTCGTGGTGCTGGCCTACGGCGGTCATGCCGTCAACGTCTGGTGGAGCAAGATCGCCAGCACGCTCACCCGCCACGACAACCTCAGCGTGCTCGCCATCGACCACGCTGACATGCAGCAACTGGCTGCCCTGTGCGAGCGGAGCATGCGCCTGCAATGCCTTATCCAGGACGGCGAACTGCAGCTCATCGCCGGCGACCTCACGCTGCCGATCCGTCCGGCTATCCGCAAGGGTGAGTACGCTGTCGCTTGAGAAAGTGCCCCTGCCCCGTTTTGAAACGTCCGCCGTGGGTCGATAGCAGACATGCATCGAGCGCCTATTCATGGCTCAGTGAGCCACCCGCTTTTTCGGCAGGGGCAATAGATAAGACCGTTCCAAGATCCCATCGTCTACCGCGAACCGAAGCTCGCCGTCTTCCTTTACCACTTGACCACACAACAACATATCCTGCCTGTAATAACGGATCATCGTCAGGTCCGGCTTGAAATTGTCCCCCTCCACCTCTCGGAATTTTCGAAAAAGATCCTCGCGCACGTTAACGTCGGTGCTTTGCGATAGCGTGTCTGTCTTGACGCATCCGGGGCTTTCGTCGCCGGCGGTTTCCAACAGACCATACTGCGAATGTTCGTTCTCTCGGAAGAGCGAGTACTCCTTGGCGTCAGTCGTGACAACCACATGGGTCCGCACGCACTGGCCAATCATCAATGCTTTGTCTCGCACGACCTGGTCGAAGGGTACATACGGCGCCGTGCCACAAAAGCCTTCCCCATGACACAGGGTGCTGACCAGAACGATCATCAGGGCAGGCGTCCATCTCAGCATCGTTCTTTATCCCAATAGGTCAGTGCTCCGGACTGCCGCTTCGTCGCCATTTGCGTTAGGTCCGTATATGGACTCCTCCCCTTTGCCAAGCATCTCTTAGCTCTGGCGTCCGTGTCGACTGCACACGTATATCCGGCCTCTAGTTGCTGCACCGTCAGGCGGTGCCGGGCCACGATGAGCTAGTCGCGCGTCGGCTCCCAATCGCTTTGGCGTGCTTGTCAGCACACGGACCTTTCAGGGGTTTGCCAACGCCGGTTCGACCGGTTCGTCATCACTTCGGGGGCTTCGCAATCGTGAAGGGA
>NZ_JBFTRY010000267.1:0-3993 GCF_056399745.1 Dyella sp. 01N36 | reverse complement strand
GCGCACAAGTGCGCTCCTACACAAGAGGACTGAGACGTGTCAGTCGGCGGTCGCTTCTGCCCGATGCACCGCCACGCCATGCGCCGAAAACGAAGCACGCGTCGCCCGATCCGCCGAATGCTCCACCACCAGATGCTGCACCCGGGCCAGCTCGGCCACTTGATGCGCAGCCACTGCGCCCAGTTTGTCGTCGGTCGCCACGACCACGGTTTCGTCGCTTGCCTCGATCATCGCGCGCTTGAACAGCGACTCCTCGCTATCGAAGCCCCACAGGCCGTGCGCCGCATCGATGGCGCAGGCGCCGGGAAAACACAGGTCGGCACGCACCCGGCGCACCTGGTCCACGGCTTGCGCGCCAGTGGCCCCGCCAATGGTGGCGTCGATGCGTCCGCCGATCAGCAAGACATCGAAGCCCTCGCGATCGAGCAGCACCTGGGCGATATGCGGGGCATTGGTGATCACGGTCAGCCGCGCATCGCGCGGCAAGGCGGCCGCAATCGCCGCATTGGTACTGCCCGCGTCGATCAACAGCGTCTGGCCGGCCTGCACCAGACTCGCCGCCTTGCGCGCCAGCGCTTGCTTGCGTGCGGAATGTTCGTTGCGCCGCTGCTTCAGCGGCGTCAGCGTCACCGTGGGCAAGAGCGCGCCGCCATAGACGCGCTTGCACAGACCCAGCGCCGCCAGCTCGCGCAAGTCGCGGCGAATGGAGTCTTCCGATACTTCGAAGGCGAGCGCCAATTCCGCGGCCACTACGCGTCCTTCGGCACGCAGGCGTTCGAGGATGCGTTGCTGGCGTTCTTCCGGCAGCGCGTTGCTGTCGACACTGGCGATGGGCGACTTAGCCATGGGATGCCTCGCGCGCGGATGCTTCAAGCAATTCCAGTTCCACCAGGCGCTGGCGCAGGCCATCGGCATCGCGGAACCACCAGCCCTGCATGCCCAGCGCTTCGGCGGCGGCCACATTGCGGGCCGAATCGTCGATATACAGCGCCCTCGACGGATCGACCGCGTAGCGTTCCAGAAGTCGCTGGTAGATGCGCGAGTCGGGCTTGATCAGGCCCTCCTCGCCGGACACGACGATGCCTTCGAACCACTGCAGGAACGCAAAGCGCTGCCGTGCGATGGGAAAGGTTTCCTGCGACCAGTTGGTCAGCGCCAGCAGACGCACGCCGCGCGCACGCAATTCGGCCAGCAGCGCGACCGTGGCTTCCATCGCGCCGACCAGGGTTTCTTCCCAGCGCAGGTGGTAAGCATCGATCAGCTCGGCGTGTTCGGGAAAACGACCGCGCAGCAGCGCGGTCGCCTCCGACCACGGGCGTCCTGCATCCTGTTGTTCGTTCCACTCGCTGTTGCAGACCTCGCGCAGGAACCAGTCCATCTGCGCCTCGTCGCCGATCAGCTGGCGATAGAGCCGGCGCGGGTCCCAGGCAATCAGCACGTTGCCCAGGTCGAAGATCACGGTGTCGATGGCGGGGCTGGTCACTTCACGATCCTCGCGGAGAACGACACCAGCACCAGCAGGCCGGCCACGCCGGCAAACGCCATGGGCAGATTGCTGATATGGGCCACCAGACCGATCAACGCGGGGCCGCTGAGCAAGCCCACGTAACCGAGCGTGGTCACCGTGGCAATGGCAATGGCCGGCGACGTATTGGGGAGGCGGCCTGCCGCGCTGAACATGACCGGCACGATGTTGGAGGCGCCCAGGCCGATCAGCACGAAACCCAGCAGCGACATCACCACGCCCGACACGCAGGCCACCAGCAGGAACCCTGCCGCAGCCAGCGCGGCGCCGAAGCGCATGGCCGACTCGGGGCCATAGCGTCCGACAAAGCGGTCGCCGGAAAAACGCCCCACCACCATCGCGGCCGAGAAGAACGCATAACCGAAGCCCGCCGATGCCGCCGATACGCCGCGGACGTCGCGCAGGAACACCGCACTCCAGTCCAGCATGGCGCCCTCGGCGAGAAAGCTCACGAAGCACAGCAAACCAAGCAGCCATGCCAGCGCGTGCGGCATGCGCATCGGTTCCTTGCGCGGTGTATCGGCCGTCGGCGCGTCATCGAGCAGGTCGCTGCGCAGCCACAGCACCACCGCGGCGAGCAGGATCGCCAGGACGCTGGCGGCCGCCGTGAGCGGCACGCCCATGGCCAACAACGCGCTGGTCAGGGCCGCGCCAGTGAGGCCGCCCACACTGAACAAGCCGTGGAAACCGGACATCAGTCGCCCGCCGTCGAGGCGTTCCACATCGACAGCGTGCGCATTCATCGCGACATCCACCGCGCCCAGCACCACGCCGAAATACAGCAGCACGGCAATCAGCGCGGTGATGTTGGTGACCATGGCCAGCGCCGGCAGCGCCACGCACATCAGCAGGCCCGAGGCGACGATCAGCGTGCGATTGCCCAGCCGATGGGCCAGCCACCCCACGAACGGCATGGAGAGCATGGAACCGCCGCCGAACGCGAGCAGCGCCAAGCCGAGCTGGGCATCATCCAGCCCGAGTCGCGCCTTGGCATAAGGCACCATCGGCGCCCAGGCGGACATGCCGATGCCCGACACCAGGAAGATCAGCCGCGTCGCCCGTCGGGCGCCCGCGAGTGAGGCCGTATCGGGCTTGCCGGCAATCGCAGCGTCGGAAGTGGAGTTCACGGCATTCCTGTTGATGGGAAGATTCGGACTAAATGTACATAAACGTGCAAGATCGTGCAATCACGGATTGGCGGCGATGTTCCGCGCCCGGTATCAGGCTGCCATGTTCGCGCAATCGGGCGAGCTAAGACACGCGTGATGCCATCGGCAGCGAGGGGCGGGCTTCGCAGACGTCCAAACGACGGCATGCGCCGGTGACACGCCCACCCCATGTCATAATGGACAACCCCCTCAAGACCGTTGCCGCCCCATGAGCCGACGCCTCCTCGTCACCAACGCGCTGYCCTATGCCAATGGCCCGCTCCACCTGGGTCACCTGCTGGGTTACATCCAGGCCGATGTCTGGGTACGTGCGCAGCGGATGCAGGGCAACGAGACCATCTATGTATGCGCGGACGATGCCCATGGCACGCCGATCATGCTGGCAGCGGAAAAGGCCGGTTTGTCGCCGGAAACCTATATCGAAGGCATCCGCGTCGGCCACGAAGCGGACTTCGCGGCCTTTGGCGTTGCGTTCGATCATTACCACTCGACGCACTCGGAAGAAAACCGCGAGCTCGCCTCGCTGATCTACACGCGCCTGCGCGACGGCGGCTACATCGGCCGCCGCGATATCCAGCAGCTGTACGATCCGGAAAAGGACATGTTCCTGCCCGATCGCTACATCAAGGGTATCTGCCCCAACTGCAAGACGCCCGACCAGTACGGCGACAACTGCGAGAACTGCGGCGCCACTTACGCGCCCACCGATCTGATCAACCCTTACTCGGTGRTGTCCGGCGCCACGCCGGTGCTGCGCGACTCGGAGCATTACTTCTTCGAGCTGGGCAAGTTCGAGCCGCTGCTGCGCGACTGGTTCGCCGGCAAGTTCACCGATGGCCAGCCCGTCGCCAACAGCGGCGTCACGGCGAAATTGCGCGAATGGCTGGACAGCGGCCTGAAGGACTGGGACATCTCCCGCGATGCGCCCTACTTCGGTTTTCCGATACCCGATGCGCCCGGCAAGTACTTCTATGTGTGGCTCGATGCGCCGGTGGGCTATCTGGCCAGCTTCAAGGCCTTGTGCGATCGCACCGACCTGCACTTCGAGGATTTCCTCGCACCCGACAGCCGTGCCGAGCTGCACCATTTCATCGGCAAGGACATCATCAACTTCCACGGCCTGTTCTGGCCGGCGATGCTGCACGGCGCGAATTTCCGCACGCCGACGGCGCTGCACGTGAACGGTTATCTGATGGTCAATGGCGCGAAGATGTCCAAGTCGCGCGGCACCTTCATCATGGCGCGCACGTACCTGAATTCGGGCCTTAACCCGGATTTCCTGCGCTATTACTTCACCAC
>NZ_JBFTRY010000266.1:0-3998 GCF_056399745.1 Dyella sp. 01N36 | reverse complement strand
CGCCATGGCTGTTCGTGGCGCTCAGCGCGCCGCTGCTGTTCTCCTTCATCCTGGAATTCTGCGAGCTGCGCCAGATCACCCCGCGCCCGGCGCGCGCACTGGGTTATATGCGCTGGCCGTACGTGCTGATCGCCGCCCTGCTTTGTTTCCCGTTTGCGGAGCGCATGCATCTGCTGGCCAGTGCGTACAACCTGTGGTTTATCGTCACCTCGCTGTGGGCCTTGGGCACGATCGTGCTGGCTGCGTCCCGGCATGGGCGGCAGGCTCGTTTTTTCCTGGTGGCGTGGTTGCCCCAGGTGCTGCTGACCGTCATGCGACTGGGCCAGATCTTGCTGGCGCTGGACCAGCCTCGCTGGCTGGAATACGGCCTCCCGTTTGCCACTGCGTTCTGCAGCATCGTGGTGACCATCGGTTTGGCTGATCTGTCCTTGCGCGCGCGGCGCGAACGCGACGTGGCGCACCACCTGGCCGACCACGACGCGCTCACCGGCCTGCTCAACCGGCGCGCCCTGGTCGCCAGGCTGCATGAGGCCGTCACGCAGGCAAGACCAAAGCATCAGCCACTCGCGCTGATCTTCCTGGACTTGGACCACTTCAAGTCGGTGAACGACCGCTATGGTCACCAGACGGGCGATGCCTGTCTGCGCGCGGTGGCCGCTGCCATCGCCGACGAACTGCGCCCGACGGACAGCCTGGGCCGCTACGGCGGCGAAGAGTTCGTGGCCTTGCTGCCGGCCACGACGCATGAGCAGGCGATGGCGGTGGGCGAGCGTATCCGCCGCAGCATCGAATCACTGCATGTGCACTCGCGCGGCAACTCGCTGCAGACCACCATCAGCATGGGCGTGGCCAGTCTCACCGGACCTGCCGATACGGCGGACGATCTGATCGCCCGCGCGGATGCGGCGCTCTATCGTGCGAAAACCCAGGGACGCAACTGCGTGGTTGCGCACTCGCCGTTGACCGCCGTGGCGGGCTGATTCCCGTTACGGCGTGACGCCATAGGCCCAGCGAAGGAACACCGGCAACATGCGCTTCCAGGTGGCCTGGTTGTGTTCCCCATCGGGCAGCAGATCGTAGACGACCTCGTCCGCTTGCGACGGCTGGTCGGGGTGATCCGTCTCGATGCGATAGCCCAGATCGCGCAGACCCCGCCGGTGCCTGCCATCGGGTGCCGCAAAACCGTTGATCACGTCCTGCAGATCTTCGACGGCATCGATGGTGCCGTTATGGTTGCGGTCATTGGTTTCTTCATGGCCGCCCACGGCAAACCAGAAACGCAGCGGCTTGCGCTGCCCGGCACGATCCACCATGGCCTGCGCCRGGCGCGTGCTTTCCACCGCCTGCGCATCGCTGCGATCGGCCGCCAGCCAGAACGATGGCGAGAACGCGCCCACTTGTCCGAACACGTCCGGGTACTCCCAGCCCAGGCTGAACGCATTGAGCGCACCCAGCGACCAGCCGAGCATCGTGCGCCCTTGAGCCGAAGCCTGCGTGCGGTAATGCGCGTCAACATAAGGCACCAGCGTGCCGGCGAGCCATGCCGAGTAATCGTACGCACGCGCTCCGATCGGGCCGATGCGCGAGCCTCCCACGATGCTTTGCCGACGTGCACGATCGAACAGCCCATAGCCCGACGCACGATCCTTGAGCATGTCCACCGCCACCACGATCACCGGATGGATCGCGTGTTGCGCGTAGAGCGTTGCAAGCGTCTGTTGCAAGCCAACCGCGTCCATGTCCTGCCCGTCGTTCGCGTACAGCACGGGATAACGCGCGTCCGAACGCGTGTAGCCCGGAGGGAGGTAGACCGTCACCTTGATCTGCTCGGGCGCGAACGCCTTCGCGTCCAACACGAGTTTTACCGGCGGAGGCAGCGCTTGCTCCTCGGCCTGTACCGGCAGCGGCCTGACCAGCGCTCCAGCGAGCAGGCAAATCGCCACACTTTTCCAAACTGCACGCATCACCATCGCTCCGCCGCCCTCAGCGCTCATGCACCACGATCCGTTTCCAATGTGCGCACCTCGTCCCGGTGCCCGGCCGCCGATCGACCACTTACCCAACCGAACAATGCAATGCCAACGATGATCATCACCGCGCCAAACGCTGAGTAACCATGCGGCCACGCCTCGCCCAGAAAGCTCGCACCAATCACCGTGGCGAACAGCAGCTCGGCCGCCTGCATCGCTTCCACCGCCGCGAGTGCGGTGGGCTCCGAACGAACCATCGCCGTGGCGCGGAAAAACAACACCGTGGCAATCACGCCCGACGACAAGGCCACGCCACCCGCGAGCAGGATTTCGCGCCAGCCCGGCGGGCCCACCGCGATCCACGTCACCACGGCGAGGATCAGCCACAGCGGCCAGCTGCACAGCGTCATGCCGAACACGCGCTGGGTGGCGCCTATCTGCGCGCCGCTGTGTTCCAGGTGCAGCAGCACCATGCGGTTGCCCAGCGGATACATGAAGGCCGAAAACACCACGGCCGCCATCGCCAGCCAGTCGCTGGCGCGCAGCTCGCCTTGCGCGTGCCCCCATTGCAGCGCGAACACGCCGGCCACGATCAACACGCCGATCGCCACGCTGCGCCATGCCAGATGCCGGCGTGCGTCGCGATAAATCAATGGCGCTAGCAAAGGGCCCGCCAGCACGGTGGTCTGGAAACTGCCTGCCACCAGCCAGGACGGACCGCTATTGGCCGCCCACGTCAACGGCAGACCGAACAACACGAATCCCACCGCGCTCCATAACAGCCATGCGCGCGGATAGCGCTTCAACTCGTTCGGCAATTCGCCCAGGCCACCCTGCCAGGGCAAGGCAATGGCCAGCAACGGCAAGGTGATGAGATAACGCAGGATCACTGCCCACGCCCAATGACCGCCGCCTGCCACCAGGCTGCGGTTGAGTACATAGGTCATGGTGAAGAACAGCGCCGCGCACAGCGCCAGTCCCACCGCGGCGATAGCGTTGGAGCGCATCGGCAGGCCGTGGTCGAAAACACCGAGTGTCGCAGACGCGCGGGCGTTTTCGAAGGCCGCTGGCGGCCCGAAGCTCGAATCAGCCGGCAGTGGCCGGCGCCAATGGCAGTTGCAGAGCGACCCGCAACCCGCCGCCGTCGACATTTTCCGCGTGGATGTCGCCGCCATGCGCTTTGACCACGCGCTGGACGATGGCCAGCCCCAGCCCGTGCCCGTCGGCGCGCGATGCATTGCTGCCGCGGAACAATGGCCGGAACAGCGAGCCAAGCTCCGCCTCCGGCACGCCGGGCCCGTTGTCGCGCACGGAAACGTCGACACGTGCGCCCACGGTCTGCGCCATCAGTTCGACCCGCCCGCCTTCGGGGCTGAACTTGATCGCGTTCGCGATAAGGTTGTCCAACGCCCGCTCCAGCAGCAGCTCGTTGCCGGATACCACGACCGGTGCGCCGTCGAACAAGGCCAAGGTGATATGGCGCGCGGCGGCTTCCAGTTCGGCGCGTCGCACGCTTTCGCGCAAGAGCGCGGCCAGGTCCACCGGTTCGCGGTTCACGCCGGGGATACCACCTTCGAGCCGCGACAGCGCCAGCATCTCGCCGGTCATATGGTCGAGGCGGCCAATTTCCTGTTCCGCCTGCAGGAAATATCGCGCGGCTTCTTCAGGCGTGCTGCGCTGGGCGAGATCGAGGATCAGGTGCAGACGTGCGAGCGGTGAGCGCAATTCGTGCGAGRGGTCTTGCAGCACGCTGCGATCGTGGGCGACCAGGGCCTCGATGCGTTCGGCCATCGCATCGAAATCGCTCGCGAGCTGGGTGAGTTCCTCCGGCGCGCGGCGCCCCTGCCCTTCGACGCGCGCGGACAATTCGCCCGCCGCCATGCGCCGCGTGGCCTTGCTGATCGCTTCCACCGGCTTGGCCACGCTGCGCGCCACCCACCAGCCGACGAAGCCGATGAAGAGCAGCGAGAGACCGCCCTGGAACGCCAGGAAAATCGTCTGCCGCGTCTGCTGGCTCAGGCGCGAATG
>NZ_JBFTRY010000265.1:0-4039 GCF_056399745.1 Dyella sp. 01N36 | reverse complement strand
GGCATCCCACATCTGCTGGCGCCGGTCGTGACCGACATGAAGGAAGCCGCCAACGCGTTGCGCTGGTGCGTGGCCGAGATGGAGCGCCGCTACAAGCTGATGGCAGCGGTGGGCGTGCGCAATCTCGCCGGCTTCAACAAGAAAGTGAAGGACGCCGAGAACGCCGGCCAGCCGCTGCTCGACCCGCTGTTCCGCCCGAATCCGGACATGCCGAACCTCGCGGCCGAGCCGCTGGAGCCGCTGCCGTACATCGTGATCATCATCGACGAGTTTGCCGACATGATGATGATCGTCGGCAAGAAGGTCGAAGAGCTGATCGCGCGCCTCGCCCAAAAGGCTCGTGCGGCGGGCGTGCATCTGGTGCTCGCCACGCAGCGTCCGTCGGTGGATGTGATCACCGGCCTGATCAAGGCCAATATCCCCACCCGYATCGCSTTCCAGGTGTCGAGCAAGATCGACTCGCGCACGATTCTCGATCAGTCCGGCGCTGAAGCGCTGCTCGGTCACGGCGACATGCTGCATCTGCCGCCGGGCACTGCGACGCCCGAGCGCGTGCACGGCGCCTTCGTGGACGATCACGAGGTGCATGGCGTGGTGAACTGGCTGCGTTCGCAGGGCGCGCCGCAATACATCGAAGGCGTGCTGGAAGAGGTGCAGGCCACCTCCGACGGCAAGTTCATCAACGACTCCGGTCTGCCGCAAGAGGGCGAAGAAGGTGGTGGCGATGCCGAGGCGCAGCTCTATGATCGCGCCGTGCGCATCGTGACCGAGACGCGCCGCGCWTCGATCTCCSKSGTGCAGCGCCACCTGCGCATCGGCTACAACCGCGCCGCCCGCCTGATCGAGCAGATGGAGCAGGATGGCGTGGTGAGTGCGCCCCAGCACAACGGCAACCGCGAAGTGCTGGCACCTCCGCCGCCGAAGAATTGATGGCTCGTCATTCCGGCGTACGGCGGAATGACGAACAAAAAACGTCTTGCCGTTAAGCCTTCCCGCACCACAATTCCCACTCGCCGCCCCATTCGAAAAGCGCCCATGAAACGCCTGCTACTCATCGCCACCGCTGTCGCCGCGTTTTCCCTCAGCAGCCTCGCCATGGCCGCCGGCCCGGCCCGCGCCAGGCTCGACGCCTTTGCCGGCGACCTGCACTCKCTCACCGGCAAGTTCTCGCAGACGCTGAAAGACGCCAACGGCAACTCGGGCAAGACCAGCAACGGCACGCTCGCGCTGCAGGCGCCGCGCCAGTTCCGCTGGGAGACGCTGGCCCCGTCCAAGCAGACCATCGTCGCCGACGGCAGCCGTGTGTGGTTGTACGACCCGGACCTGGAGCAGGTCACCGTGCGCGTGCAGAGCTCCGAGGAATCGCATAGCCCGCTGACCGTGCTCACCGATGTGAAGCAGATGGACAAGGACTTCAACGCCGTCGAGCAGGGCGACCACGATGGCCTGAGCTGGCTGCGCCTTACCTCCAAGGCCAAGGATCCGCAGTTCGACTACGCCGACCTGGGCTTCGATGCGAATGGCCTGGCGCGCATGATTTTTCGTGACCAGCTGGGTGCCGTCACGGATATTCGTTTTTCGGGTTGGCAGCGCAACGTGCCGATCCCGCCGGAGACCTTCAACTTCGTGCCGCCCCAGGGCGCCGATGTGATCGGCGACCTGCCGGTGATCCAGACCCAGCCGATCAAGAACTGAGCGCGCCGTGCTGCGCCAGCTCCCGCGCTGGGCTTGGGTGGGCGGCGGCCTGCTCGCGCTCGGTGCGGGCTGCATCAATGTGGTGGGCTATCTGTGCTTCCGGCACCAGCCGATCACCCATCTCACCGGTACCAGCACGGAATTCGGCCTGGCGCTGGCTCGCGGCGACGCAGGCGAAATAGCGCATTGGGGCTTGGTCATCCTGGCGTTTCTGCTGGGCGCCATGCTCAGTGGTTTCATCGTGCAACAGGGCGCACTGCGGCTCGGGCGGCGCTATGGCGTCGTGCTGATGCTGGAGTCAGCGTTGCTGTTTGCCGCCACGCCGTTGATTCATGGCGGCCATGATCTCGGGTTGTACCTCGCCTCGGCAGCGTGTGGACTGCAGAACGCGATGGTGAGCACGTATAGCGGCGCCACGGTGCGTACCACGCATTTGTCAGGCATCTTCACCGACCTGGGCATCTATCTCGGCCATCGATTGCGTGGCCTCGAGGTCGACTCCCTGCGCATCAATATCTGCCTGCTGGTGGCGAGTCATTTCATCGTGGGTGCCACGCTCGGCGCGCTTGGCTTCATGGTCTGGCAGGAGCGTGTGCTGCTGGCGCCGGCCACGCTCACCGGTGTGGTGGGCCTGGGTTATGCCATCTACCGGCATCGGCACTTCGATTGACGGCTGGGCGCCGAGCACGTGTTACTGGGCAGCCACGACCCGATTGCGTCCGCTGTTCTTGGCCTCGTACAGCGCGCCATCGGCACGCGTCAGCCACTGCGACAGCGTCTCGCCGGCATGGTACGCGGCCACGCCGATGCTCACGGTGACTTCGATGGGCTGCCCCTCATAGGTCAACGGCTGTTCCGCAACCGCGGCGCGTATGCGTTCGGCTATCAGCATGCCTTGCTCGAGTGAGCTTTCCGACAGGCAGGCCACCAGCTCTTCGCCGCCGTAGCGGCCCACGCAATCGCTGTCGCGGCACTGCTGCTGCATGATTTGACTCACATGGCGGATCACCGCGTCGCCGGCAAGATGGCCGTGGGTGTCGTTGATGCGCTTGAACCGGTCCAGATCCAGCAGTGCGATGCAGGCGCTGCCGTCGCTGGTTTGCGCACGCATTTCCTCGACCAGCTCCAGCAGGCGGCGGCGATTGCAGACGCCGGTCAACGCGTCTGTGTTGGCCAGCTCATCGAGTCGCTTGTTGGCCACCACGAGGTCACGCGTGCGCAACTCGATCTGATGCTGCAGCTGCTTGGCCTGGCGCCGCAGATACATGGTGCGCAGCTGGATCACGCCGAAGATCGCGGCCAGCGCCAGCAATCCGGCCGCCACCATGGCCGATACCGTTTCATACCAGCGCGGCTCGGCGCTGACGTCGACGGTCGACTCGATCAGGCGCGGCTGCATGCCATGCGTCTGTGCACGCAGGCGCAGCTTGTAATCGCCGTGGGGCAGGTTGGTGTAGATGGCGGTGGGCAGGCCGCCGCGCGGAATATCGATCCAGCTTTCATCGAAGCCCTCCATCCGATAGCTGTAGCTGGTTTCGGCGGGCGCTTCGTAATCGAGCAGCGCAAAGTCCACGCGCAGGCTGCGATTGCGCGAGCGGATCTTCAGCGACTCGCCGGCGCGCGGCAGTCGCCCATACGACAGTGGCACGCCATTGACGGCGGCATGAGTGATTGCGAGCGGTGGGTCGGGCTGATCGGATGGCTGCCATTGCGGACGCACTACGGTGAGTCCACCCAATCCTCCAAACAGCAGCTCGCCACCCGGCGCGCGCGCCGCCGCGGCGTAGATGTAGCTGGAAATGCGCAGGCCGTCGCGCACGCCCAGGTTGTGCACGGCATGCGTATTGCCGTCGATCATCGCCAGGCCGTTGGACAGGCTGACCCAGGGATTGCCGAAGTCGTCCGGCTGCACCGCGTTGATGTTTTCGCTGGGCAGTCCGTTGGCCGAGCCGATGGTGGTGAAGCGATAGGGTTCGCCGGCGCTGTGTGGCTGCAGCATGGCCAGCCCGCCATAAGTGCCGATCCACAGGCCGCCTTGCGGATCCATGGCGATGGAACTGGCCAGATTATTGGGCAGGCTGGTGTTGTCGCCGGGGCGGTTGAGCAGGTTCTGGAAACCCTTGTTCTGCGTGGTGCTGGTGGCGATGCTGATGCCGCGGCCGGTGACGTACCAAAGGTCGGCGCCGATGCGTGCGATGCGTCGCACCGTGTCGCTGGCCAGGCTGGTCGGGTCGTTCGCGTCGTGGCTGAAATGCGTGAGCGCGTGCGTTCGCGTGTCGTAACGATAAACGCCATCGTACGTGGCGATCAGCAGCCGCTGGCCATCCGGCAGCAGATGCAGCAA
>NZ_JBFTRY010000264.1:0-4060 GCF_056399745.1 Dyella sp. 01N36 | reverse complement strand
GTGGGCACCAGGCCTTGCGGCGAACGGGCAAACAGCGCCGCGCCCAGCGTCGATTCCAGCTCACGCATGTGGCGCCCAAGGCTGGGCTGGGTCATGTCCAGCGCGCGGGCCGCACCCGACAGGCTGCCTTCCCGCATCACGGCGAGAAAGGACCGATAAAGCTCCCAAGCGGGTTCCACGTTGGCCATGCATATTTTTATAGCAGATCTTCGCCGATCGGCAATTTTCTTTTAGCTGCCGGGCTCGCAAGCTGTGGCCCTCCCCAACGAGGACTTGTCATGCAATCGCAGCGTACGGCTCTAGTGATCGGCGCCAACGGCGGGATTGGCCAGGAAACCTGCACGGCCCTGCTGCGACGCGGCTGGCAAGTGCGCGCTCTGGTCCGCAAGGTCCCGGAAGCGGGTCCGAACACCATCGACTGGCGCATCGGCGATGCCATGCAGCGCGCCGACGTCCTCGACGCGGCGGCCGGTGTAGACGTGATCGTCCATGCCGTGAACCCACCGGGCTACAAGGCATGGAACCAGTTGGTGCTGCCCATGGTGGACAACACCATCGCCGCCGCCCAGGCGAATGGCGCCCGCATCGTGCTGCCGGGCACCGTCTACAACTACGGTCCGGACGCCTTTCCCCTGCTTGGCGAGGAGGCGCCGCAGCATCCACGCACCCGCAAGGGCGAGATTCGCGTCGAGATGGAGCGCCGTTTGCGGGCCGCCGCGCAGACAGGTGCCCGCGTGCTGGTGCTTCGCTGCGGCGACTTCTTTGGACCGCGCGCCGGCAACAACTGGTTCGCGCAGGGTTTGCTGCAGGCCGGCAAGCCGGTCACGCGCATCGCCTATCCCGGCGACTACAGCATCGGCCATAGCTGGGCCTATTTGCCGGATGTCGCTCAGACGCTGGTACGCCTCCTCGATCGCGAAGCGGAGTTGGCACCGTTTGAGCGCTTTCATTTCGGCGGCCACTGGGTCGACGGGCACGCCATGCTCGACGCCGTGCGTCATGCCACCGGCGACGACACGATCAAGGCTGGGCGTTTTCCCTGGTGGCTGGCGCAGCTCGCCTCGCCGTTCAACGAAACCATGCGCGAGCTCTGCAAGATGCGCTATCTGTGGCGCGACCGCGTCCAGCTCGACGATGCCAAGCTCAAGGCGTTCCTTGGAAACGAGCTCTATACGCCATTCGACCAGGCGGTTCGCGCAGCACTTGTCGGTGCCGGCTGCATCAGCAAGGTCGCCGGCCACGCAGATGCGCCGGCGTGATACGCGCAGCGCCGATCAGTCGATCGGCGTGTGGCGGTATTTGCCGACGTCGCGCTCCATCACCACCGAGGCGGAGTTCGTCCACGACCTGCGGATGTAGGTCACCACCGCCGCAACATCGGCGTCGCTCAATTGCTGCGCGAACGGCGGCATCGAATAAGGCCGCGGATTGCCCTTGGTCACCGGCGCAAATCCGCCCAGCAGGACCACGCGCATCGCATTGATGGCGGTCGGCTCATTCACCGAAGAATTGCCATTGAGCGGCGGATAGACACCCACCACGCCGTTGCCGTCCTYGCCGTGGCAATCCGCGCAACGCTGTTCGTACACCTTCGCGCCCTGCGCCATGATGGCGTGCGTGTCGAGCAACGATTCCTGCGACTTTGTTGCGGCCCGCGGCGGCAAGGATTGCAGATAGGTGGCGATCGCACGCAGGTCTTCATCGTGCAGATGCTGCGTGCTCTGCACCACCACGTCGGCCATGGGGCCAAACGCCGTGCCGCGCGCGGACTGACCCGTCTTCAGCAGATCGACGATGTCCTGCTCGCTCCAGCCGGCAAGGCCGCCATTGGCTTGCATGCTCAGATCCGGCGCGTACCAGTTTTGCGCGGGAATCTGTCCGCCGGCCAGCGAAGCCTTGCCTTCCTGCCCGCCCAAGGAATCGCGCGGTGCATGGCATTCGTTGCAATGGCCCAAGCCCTGCACGAGATACGCGCCGCGATTCCATGCATCGGATTTCGACGCATCGCGCTGGAACTCGCCTTCATGGAAATACAACGCGCGCCACGCCTTCAGTCCGCTGCGCACGCTGTATGGAAATTCCAGCGTCGGTTGTTGCGCTGGCGCATGCACGGGCGCCAACGATTGCAGATAGGCGAACATCGCCAACGCATCGTCGCGCGACACCTTGGTGTAGGAGGTATAGGAGAACACCGGATACAGCAATTCACCCTGGCGTCCCTTGCCGCTGTGCAGCGCCTGCCAGAAATCCTCGAAGCTCCAGTCACCCAACCCAGTCGCGTGATCAGGCGTGATATTGGGCGAGGGAATATTTCCGAACGGCGTAGGCAGCACGCGTCCACCTGCGTAACGCTCGCCACCTTGGGCGGTGTGGCACGACGCGCAATCACCCACCGCTGTGAGGTATTCGCCCTTCGCGATCAGCGCCGGATCCTTCAAACTCGCTCTATCGGCCCTGCTGGTGGATGGCGCCACGGAAGGCTTCGCCTCATGCTGGAACCACCACCAGCCACCGGCCAGCAGCAGAACCACGACAACGATGATCGCCATGCGCTTCATGCGCCGTCTCCCTTGTCGCCAAGCACGCCACAACGAAGCGGCGGCGTCACCGACCCTGGCGCCTGCGCGTGCATGTCGGCCGGCAGTGCACGGCTGGCCAGCCATGCCGACACGGCGGTGATGTCCGAGTCGCTCAGGCGATTGGCGATTTCCGCCATGCAGTCCGGTGCCGTCATCGCTCGCGTTTTTGTCCGCCATGAGCCGAGCTGCGAGCTCAGGTAGTCGTACGGCAAGCCGACCAGTCCCGGAATATCGGGCTGCACGCCGGTGAGCTGACTGCCATGGCAAGACTGGCAAGCGGGAATCTGGCGCGACGGATCACCATGCAGCACCAGCGTTTCGCCGCGCTCTTGCGCTTGCGCGGTGATGCGGGGCAACGGCGAAGGCGCGTAAGGAACCTCTTGCGCGGCGAAGTACTCGGCAATCTCGTGCATGTATTCGGGGCTGAGCTGCCGCACGGTGTATTCCATCGGACCGTACTTGCGCAGGCCCAGCTGGAAATCCTTCAGCTGGCGCGCGAGATAGCCGGCGGGCTTACCCGCCAGGCGCGGAAAAAATCCGCTTTCCGGCGTGCCTTCACCATGCGCGCCGTGGCAGGCGGTGCATGCAGCAATGCGTTGCTGCAGCGTGTCGGGAATAACAGGATGCGGCGCGTCCTGTGCGTGGACAAGGCCAACATGCGCCAACAAGATCAACGCCATCCATGCGCCCCATGCGCGCCCGGCCTGCGACCACTTCGCTGAAAGGGTTTTCATGTTTCCCCGACCTACGCCTGAGTGCGCGGCGAGAACGTGCCGCGCCGCAACGGTGGTCGATTATAGGCGCGCATCCACGCTGTGCAGGATCAAACCATCAGACGGCGCGATTTAGCGACATCATGCCGCACAAGCTTGATCCCGGTGCTGTCGATTTCCCGTGTGGGTCAGGCCGACACCGCTCGATCCAGCGGCGGCATCTGCAGCGAAGCCGGCGTGTCGACGCGCAACGCGTCGTGCAACAGCAGGGTCACGCCAAGATGATCCTGGCTCTCGCGTTCGTGCACCACGCCACCGTAGATGAGCGCGCGTTCGCGCACGGTGGCCATGCCCTGTCCATTGGTGCCGAGCAGCGATACGAGCTGGCGCCATTCGGGTACCGGCCGACCGCGCTGCGCAGGCGCCGAGCGAACGGCGCTCATGCGCAACACTACCCAGCGCCGGCCGTGCGAGCAGCCGCCGCGAATATGTACGCGCACGCGCTTCATCGGCTCGCGCGCCAGCATGTACACCAGCACTTCGCAGGCCTGGCGGTAGAGCATCATGTGGACGTCGGGCGCCAGCAGGTTGAGGCCGCTGCCGGTGAGCGTGCAGCTGTAGACCGCGCCCACCAGCGAGGCGGCCTTCGACAATGGACCGCTCTCGAAGGTCGCCGCCAAACCATGTTCACGCCAGGCGCGCGGATGCAGGGCGTCGGCGAGGCGCTGCATTTCCAGCTGGGTCAGATCCAGGTGCCGTGCATAGGTC
>NZ_JBFTRY010000263.1:0-4067 GCF_056399745.1 Dyella sp. 01N36 | reverse complement strand
GGTCGTTCCCTATCGGTATCTCAATGACAGTGTCCTCGGCGAAATCATTGACGGCCGCCTACAACGACTGAAGGGCCAGTTCGCCACACGCTATGGCGCTGCCTTGGTCGTGGATGCCAGCGCCACCGATGAGCTGCGTACACGCTGCACACGTCATGAGAACGGTGCACGCATGCTCGATGCCTCCATCGATGGCGAGCTGCTGCCGCCACTATCGTTGGCAGTCCTGCAGCGCATAGCGAGCGGCCGACCTTTTGGCTCAGCGATGCTTGCATGGGACGGCGCCGCCTTTACGGCGTCGATCGACTAAAGGGCAACGCATGGACGCCATTGCAATTGCCCAGCTCCTCCGCGCCATGACCGTGGCGACCCAGCCGAAGGCTCTGTCCCAGGCCTTTCTTGGCGCCATCGTTCCCATGGGTGGTTGGCAGGGAGCCTGCTGCTTTGGGCGCAACTCGGTTGGTGATCGCCTGGTGCCACTGGCCAGCGTCCCCGCCGACATGACGCTCCCGGTGCTCGATACCAGCGAGCTGGACAACCCGGTCGTCTATGGCCTCCGCACGGGGCAACCATGTCAGGTGGACGACGTGACGCGACTGGTCGGCGTTGGTGAGAGCTTTGACGCTCTGCGCGAGCGCTGGCCATCCGCGCCGGCGCTATTGGCGTTACCGCTCAGGAATACCCGCCAGGCAATGGCCGGCGCGCTCGTTTTCTTCGGCGAATCGGCCATGTTGCGGCCATTGCAGACAGCTCCACTCTGGCAGGCGTTGCTCGACACTCATGAGTGTCTGTTTGCGCGCCTGAGCGATATAGCCAGCGCCCAGGAAAATGTCCGCTACGAGCGGACGGTTCACCGCAAGCTAGTCGCCGATCGAGGCGACGATCGCGCCAGACGCTTGCTCGCCTCGGAATTCGTGGGCGAAAGCGCCGTCACGCGTGGCATTCGCCAGGACATGCTGCGTTTGGCCGATTCCAACTTGTCCACATTGATCACCGGCGAAACGGGGTCGGGTAAAGATCATGCGGCCTGGTTGATCCATCAGTCGTCCACTCGCGGTGGCCCGTTTGTTCCGGTCAACTGCGCAGCCATTCCCAAGGAGCTGATTGAAGCGGAGTTGTTCGGCACCACGCGCGGCGCCTTCACCGGGGCTACGCAGGCACGCTCAGGCCTGGTTGCCGAAGCCCACGGGGGCACCTTGTTTCTCGACGAGATCGGCGACATGCCGTTGGCGTTGCAGGGCACACTGCTACGCGTTCTCAACGAGAAAAAATATCGCCCGGTAGGCGCGACCAAGGAGCGAGAGTCCGACTTCCGGCTGATCTGCGCCACGCATCAACCGCTCCCGCAGCGTATTCGCGAGCAGCAGTTTCGCGAGGACCTCTATTACCGCATCAGGCAGCAATCTCTACACCTGCCGCCACTGCGCGAACGCGCCGAGGACATCCCGGCGATCGCCGCGCACGTGCTGCTTCAGCACAGCCGCGCGCATCATGTCCGCGTCGCTGGTTTTACGGATACCGCATTGACCTGGCTGCGTAGCCAGACCTTCCCTGGCAACGTTCGCGAGCTTCGCAATCTTGTTCTGGCCGCGGCCGAGCACACCGGACAAGGCAAGGCGATCGATGTAGCGACGATGCAGGCGCTGATGGCGCCATCCGACCTACCGCCAGCGCGTGATACCCCTCCGCTGCAGGCACTTCTGTCGATGACCGACCTGACCGAAGCGGTGGATAGCTTCGAACGACTGATGATCGGCGACCGCCTCCGTCAGCTCAACGGGTCGCGCAGCCAGACCGCGCAGAGCCTGGGCATTCCCAAACGCACCCTTGCCTACAAGTGCCGCAAATGGAACCTGGACCGGGAGACGGATTCCCTATGAAATTGTTAGCCCTGTGCCTGCTTGTGCTGGGTCTTGCGTCATGCAGCCATGACGATAGCTCCTTGCCACTGAGCGTTACGCCTGAGACGCCCGACTGCACAAAAATCGTGTCCGCCGTGCAGCGACTCGCGTGCTTCGACTTGGTGGCGCGCACTCCCGCCCCCGCTGCAGTGCCAGCTCGCGCCTCTACATCGTCTGCGCCGACAAGCAACGGCGAAGTTCCTGTTTACACGCCTCGCATCGTGGAACTGGTGCAACGCAATGAGGTGCGGCGCAAGCACGATGATCATCGCTTCTTGTTGTTCCGCTCTCATGAGGACGCCACCGATACCGCGCAAGTCGTCATCTCGGCACCTGCTTTAGGCAGTGACGCGCCTCGCCCAATCCTGGCCATCAGCTGCCTATCGGGCATCACACGCCTTCAGTTCATCACGGCGCATTCCATCCCACGCAACCGCATCCGCATGCGCCTGCTGATGGATGCTGCCCCCATCGCCGATGCCGCCCCATGGCAAGTATTGGATGTGGGCAACATTGTCGATGCCGGCCGCGGCCTCGTGGCCATCGACACACTCAAGCGCATGCCTGGCGGCAGTCGCCTCCAGACCGAAAGCGACTACGCGCCACTCGACGGACTGATTTTCGATGCCACGGGCCTCCTCGAGCTCATCGCCCAGCAGCGGGAGGCGTGTCACTGGTGATGGACCTTGCCCCCCTGGATCTCAAGGCCTTGCTTGCTCCCATCGACGCGCAGCATGCCGCCGGCCAATTCGACGAAGACGACGACACCTATCAGGGCATTGATCAGGAGATGGTCAAGCTCGGGGGATTGAGCGAGTCGCGCATGGATTGGTCGTACATCGACGAAACCTCACGTCGATACCTAAGCGGCCAGTGCAAGCACTTCCGCGTTGCCGGTCATCTGGTGACAGCGCGGCTGCGAGCTCGCGACTGGTCTCAGTGGGTCGCGGCCCTTGCTCTGCTCGCCGGCATGGTCGGTGACTATTGGGAAGCCGGATACCCCAGACCCGGTCCCACCGGCTACGCCGCCAAACGCAAAATGGTCACCCAGCAGGTGGAGCGTCTGATTCACGCGCTGCCCGCGCTCGATCCGCATAGCTTTAGTCGGGAGCGTCAGGCGGACGCACAAAAGGCACTGGATTGCCTACAGGCAAGCGCAACGGCCGCTCAGCTGGACACCAGCTTGCTGGCCAAACTAGCAGCCAAGCTGCAGCAGCAAGCCAAGGCCGTCCACGCTCCCGACGTCGTTCCCGCCACGCCCACGGCGTCCCCGGGGCAAAGCGGCGGCAGTGCTATCAGCGAAGCCTTCTTCAACGCACCCAGCAACCTGAAACTCGGCGAAGAACGTGACAACCGGCGCACCCTGCACGCCGTCGCCGACTTTATCAATCAGCAGGACGCCTATGATCCTGCCGGCTATCAACTGCGGCGCTTTGGGCCAGCGCAATCACATCGACTACTCCGAGGCCGACAAGCAAGCGTTGGCGGGCCGTGTTCGCACGATTTACACCGCGGACTACATCGCGAACTGGCGCCAGGGGATCAACCAGCTCGACGTCGTGGATTTCAACGACATCGGCCAGGCGGTGACCGTACTCGAAAGCATCACCAGTGCTGCCGCACCGATGCGCCGCCTTGTCGAAACAGTGCGGGACAACACTCAGCTCAACCCGCCGGTGCCGTCAGACGGCAAGCTCAAGGCGCCCACCTCCGCCAACGAAGCTGCCAACCGCCAGTTGGCCGCGGACGTCGCCCGATCATTCGCCCCGCTGACCGATTTGCTGACGGCCAAGGGGGACAAGCCCTCGTATCTGGATGAAACCATGGCTGCCGTCGGCAACGTTCGCGATGCGGTCAAGAGCGTCCAAGACAGCCCGGATCGCGGCAAGGCAGCTCTGGCCATGGTGCTGGACCGCTTCGCCTTGAAGGGCCAGGACCCCATCGGGATCCTGCAGCGCTTCGCGACGGGTCTGCCAGAACCACTCAACGGCCAAGTTAAAAAAATCGCCGACGAATCGTCACAGGTGCTGCTCGTCGAAGCCCTGCGCGAACTGGAGCGACGCTGGGATGCGGATGTGTACAGCTTTTATAGCGAGCATTTGGCCGGACGCTATCCGTTCAACCCGGCCAGCGCTTCCGATGCGTCGCTGGAGGACTTTGAAGTCC